>SHAI01000109.1 GCA_004213235.1 Parvularculaceae bacterium | reverse complement strand
CCTCGCATCGGGTGGATTTACCTATTTCACCTCCCGGATTGCCGAAGCGGTTGGCTTCGACACCCATGTCGCCAATGAATTATTGATTGAAAATAATGTGCTGACTGGCGAGGTCACACGCCCGATTTTCGGGCGTGAAGGTAAAGCGGTGACGCTTGCCGATGCATGCCGAAAGCAAGGTATCGACCTGACCGCGACAATCGCGATTGGCGATGGTGCGAATGATCTTGCAATGCTCAACAAATCAGGTCTTGGCGTTGCTTTCCGTGCCAAGCTAGCCGTTGCGGCCGCAGCCGATGTCGCCATTCATTATGGCGACTTAACCGCGCTGTTATTCCTGCAAGGTTATCACGCAACTGACTTTGTAAGCTAAGTGCCGTTTAAGGGCGCAGCCATTCAAAGAACATTTTATCACCGCGCTGAACATAAATCTGAACAGGCCCTGAATTCAGATTACGGAGCTTGGATAATTTGTCCGCCGCCGCATTCGGGCGCAAAACCCGCTCCCAGCCGATCTCAAGAATGACATCGCCAGGGCGCAGCACAATCGCCGCCTGACTATCCGGGTCAATCGCCGTGACAACAACGCCTTCGGTATCCGTCGGCAGATTAAATGCACTCGTCACTTCAAGCGAGGGTTTTTGCAAAGTCAGGCCGGAGCTTTGCACGGCACCGGCAGGCAAAGGACCTTGCAGGTTCGACGCCAACACGTTCTTTTCTCTGCGATCAACAGTAACCCGCAATGTTAATCGACGGCCACCACGGACAATCTCAACCGGGACCATTTCACCGACCGCCGTTTCCGCAACAGCGCGCGATAAATCCCGGACAGTATTCACTACCCGTCGGTTGAACCTAAGGATCACATCATTGGGCTTCAGGCCGGCGCGCAAAGCCGGACTGTTTGGCCGAACCAGGGTTATGATCGCCCCTTGCGGCCGCTGAAACCCAAGCTCGCGGGCAAGTTGCGGTGTGACCTCGTCAATGGAAACACCCAGCCAGCCGCGCCGCGTTTCTTTGAACTGTAAAAGCTGATTGGTGACAATCTGTGCAAGATCTGATGGCACAGCAAAGCCAACGCCAACCGAGCCGCCGGTCTGTGAATAAATTGCCGTGTTCACGCCAACGACTTTGCCATTCATGCTAAATAGCGGGCCACCGGAATTACCCCGGTTAATGGCCGCATCGGTCTGGATGAAATCATCGAAGCTGCCAGCGTCGATATCGCGGTTGCGCGCTGACACAATGCCCTTGGTAACGGTATTGCCAAGACCAAACGGGTTACCAATGGCGAAAACATCTTCACCAACACGCACTTGATCAGAATCGCCGAAACTAACGAAGGGAAGGCGCACCCCGCCAGCATCCAGACGGATCACCGCGATATCGGTTTCCCGGTCCCTTGCGTGCAGAACCGCCTCGAATTCGCGCCCGTCATTCAGGGTGACTTTGATTTCATCTGCATTGTCGATGACATGATTGTTGGTCACCACAATACCCGACGGGTCAATGATAAAGCCGGAACCAAGAGAGGCCGACCGACCCGCCAGTTTCTTCTGCATACGGCCGGCATCGCCAGAAAGCTGGGCACCGGGGCTACGCTGGGAGGTTGAAATATTGACCACCGCCGGCGACAATTTTTCAACCAGATCAGGCAGTTGTGTCTTGTCACCACGACGCGCTGCAGCGGCAGATGAAAGACCTAAATCACTGACCAGAAGAACGCCGCTGAACAGCACCGCCAGGATGAAGCGGGCACGGTTTGACAAAGCACCCGTCGCAGTCCTCGACACACCTATTTCAATCACAACCGCCATTACCCCGCGAATCCAATGTCGCCCCCGAAGCCGTAGACATCATTATAAGATATCTACGGTCGGTAGGTTAACTTTAAATTCCCCAATGCGCAAAGCCGACGTGACGCCGCTGAGCCGATTTGGTTTCAACGCCGACAGCAGATCAGCGCTTTCCTTCCAGGCTATTGAAATATCTAAAGAATTCAGAATCTGGCGAGAGCAGAATGGTCGTATCGCCACCATCTCGCAACGCTTTTTCATAGGCCAAGAGCGAGCGGTAAAATGCAAAGAACTCCGGGTCTGCGCCATAGGCTTCAGCGAAGACGGCGTTTCGCTCCGCATCTGCGCGACCGCGAATCTTCTCCGACTCCTCATTTGCTTCCGCGCGGATCTCCGTTGCTTCACGTTCCGCCTGGGCGCGAACTTGCAATGCCTGCTCGCCGCCCTCTGCACGAATACGCGCCGCAATCTGGTTGCGCTCTGTTACCATCCGCTGGAAAACAGCAACGGAGTTTTGTGGCGGCAAGTCGGCACGACGGATCTTCACATCAACGATCTCGACACCAAACGGCTCGGCCGATTCCCCGAGTAATTCCTTGATCCGTAACATCAGTGCCGAGCGTTCATTTGAGACGATGTCCTCAACGCTCACTTCGCCCAGCACGCGGCGAACCGTCTGGTTCATGATCGAACTCAAGGTACTCTCACCGCTCTCCTCGCTACGGGCGCGTTCGTAGAACCTTTGCGGATCAGCAATCCGGTAGCGTGCAAAGGCATCCACACGCAGACGTTCCTGGTCGCTGGCGATGATCTCGATCTCTTCTTGATCAAGTTCACGATTGCGCCGGTCGATAAAGGTGACCGATTCGGCAAGCGGCATTTTGAACCGAAGTCCGGCCTCCGTATACTGCGCTTTTGGCTCACCAAAACGAAGCACGATCGCCGAATGAGTTTCCGGCACAATGAAAGCTGCGCTGGAGATGATAAGAAAGGCGACAAATGCGCCGAATATGATGAGTGGAAGTGCTGCGCGTCCCATTATTGGCCTCCACCTTGTGCGTTGCGATTCAGTTCATTGAGCGGCAGATAAGGCACAACGCCGGACCCCGCATCATCTTCAATGATAATCTTGTTCATATCGCCGAGTACCGTTTCGACCGTTTCCAGATACATTCGCTGGCGGGTCACTTCTGGTGCTTTCTGGTATTCTTCAAGGATCGAAGTAAAGCGCTCTGCCTGACCGCGAGATTCAGCCGTGACCCGGGCCGCGTAACCGCGTGAATCTTCAAGGATGCGCTGCGCTTCACCGCGCGCTTCAGGCACAACCTTATTGGCATAGGCGCGGGCTGTGTCGATTGCGCGTTGCTTGTCCTGGTCAGCTGCCTCAACGTCCAGGAATGCTTCATTGACTTCTGCTGTGGGTGGTTCGGTCTTTTCCAGGTTGACCTCTGTTACCTCTATCCCTGCGCCATACTGATCAAGGGCGCTTTGGATCAAGATCTGGGTTTCTTCCTGAATTTGCGTCCGACCTGTGGTCTGCACAAAGTCGAGGGAATTACGCCCCACGACCTCGCGGATCGCCGCCTCGCCGATAGCCTGCAATGCTTGTTGCGGGTTATCGATATTGAACAAATATTGCGCGACACCAGGTAACGCGGCACCGTCGCCGAGGTCCGACTTGATCTTGTAGTTTACGACCATGGCAACATCGACGATGTTTTTATCACCGGTGAGCATCAAGCTCTCTTGTTGATTACCCCGTCGCTGGATTGTCGGGATCGGCAATTGCTGGATCTTTTCAACGTCCACGACGCGCGCGGCCTGCACCGGTGCCGGGACGTGCCATTGCAGCCCGGCAGGTGTCACATCGGTGTATTTTCCAAACGTCGTGACAACGCCCAGTTTACCGGCATCAACGGTGTAAAAGCCACTGAGCCCCCATAAAATGAGGATGCCAACAGCGCCAAGGCCAAAGTTACGCGCGTTCATCTCAAAGCGCTTGCCGCCGCCACCGCCGCCGCCATTTGGGAAGGCACGCTTCAGCTTTTGACGGGAAGCCTGCAGCAGCTCCTCCAAATCAGGTGGCTCGCCGCCACCTTGACCACCACCGCCATTGCGCGGGGGTTGCCCCCATGGTCCGCGGGTCGGTCCATTGCCATTTCCATTATTATCTTGCCAGGGCATGCAGTTCTCCCAGTGAGTCGCGTAAATTGTTCGCGCGCCGTCGCCTTTTTGGTGTGTTGCCTATATATGCCGTGATGCGCCGCGTGCAATGCACGAAGCCAGAAGTCCGACAACAAAGCCCCAAAATGAGACACAAGAGCTGAAATGCCGCCGCAATCCTTAATGTTTCGTATTCGCGCCGCCCTAAAGACGATCTCCCTGCCCGAAGGCGGCGAT
The DNA here is from genome assembly GCA_004213235.1 of Parvularculaceae bacterium. Taxonomy (GTDB): domain Bacteria; phylum Pseudomonadota; class Alphaproteobacteria; order Caulobacterales; family Parvularculaceae; genus MED-G105. Next base: position 4,148 of record SHAI01000109.1, on the reverse strand, counting down.
CTGGTTGGCACTGGGCGCGTCAGGGACATTTCAGTCTCACCTGCTGGCGTTGCCAAGGCAGACCTCAAACTAGATGACCTGCCACCGCAGCTCGCAAATGATCTTGCTGCCAGGGCGAAAACAAGCATCGAAGCCGTGGACGGGGTCGCCAGAGCGGTCATCATTGGCGGTCCGCCGCCGCCACAAATGTCCGGCGGGCACGCCAATGCCCTGGGGCTCACCAACAAAAAACAGGCTGCGATCGCGGCTGACGCCGAAACCTTGCGCGATGTAACGCGGATCATCGCGGTCGCGTCCGGCAAGGGCGGCGTTGGCAAATCGACAATCACACTGAACCTGGCACTCGCCGCAGCGGCCCGCGGCCTCAAAGTCGGCCTCATCGACGCTGACATCTACGGACCATCCCTGCCGACACTTCTTGGCCTCAACGGGGTCAAACCGGACTTTCGCGAGGGCCGTTTACAGCCACTCATGGCACATGGTCTGGCCACCATGTCGATTGGCTATCTCGTTGAAGAACAAAAAGCCGTCGCCTGGCGCGGGCCCATGGTGATGGGGGCAAGTCGTCAGCTCTTTAACGATGTCGATTGGGGCACGCTTGATTTGATGTTGATCGATACCCCGCCAGGCACGGGCGACGTTCATCTGACCCTTGGACAGATGACCCGCAATGGCCGCCCGTTACTTGACGGCACCGTGATTGTCTCAACCCCGCAGGAGCTGGCGCTCGCCGATGTCCGGCGCGGTGCAGCTTTTTTCCGCAAAGTAGATGTGCCCATTCTGGGCGTTATCGAAAACATGGCATATCTTGCGCAGGCCGATGGCTCAAAGCTGCATCTCTTCGGCGATGGCGGTGCCCGCCGGGCCGCACAGGATCTGGAGGCTCCCTTCCTTGGCGAGATCCCGATCCTGCCGGACCTGCGCGCCAGGTGTGACGCCGGCACGCCCGTCGATTATTCCCTTGAAGATGACGAAATTGCAGACAGTTTCAGAAAAGTTTTTGATATTCTGCTTACCGATTAAAACGCAAAGATACGAATATTTTGCCCCAATCAGGTAAAACAAATTGCCCCAGTTATCTCTCCCCCGATGACCCCAAAACGCTAATCTTACCGATGTCAAATACCAGCCGGCCAGAAGGCCAGGCATGACAGCAGGCAGAACCAGCCTTATGGTACTTATTTATCTGTATGGATACGGTCCAGCATCAGCATTGTTGCGGCATAATCATTCTTTGCATCCGGCGAGATAGACATTTGTGACTGCCCGCGCCATTCGCGCCAGTCGAGGGTCGGGAAACTGACATCGCCCTCAATGTGCGCATGAACAATGGTAAGGTATAACCGGTCTGCGTGTGCACTGAAGAGACGGTAAATCTCAGCGCCGCCAATGATGCAGACTTCATCCACTTTCCCAGCCGCCGCAGCTGCCTCCCCGATGCGCATGGCATCCATGACCGAATGGGCGGTGATAACGCCTTCAGCGGCAAAGTCGGCGGCTCGTGTCACGACGATATTGGTCCGGCCAGGGAGCGGTCGACCTATGCTGTCATAAGTCTTGCGCCCCATAATGATCGGCTTTCCCATGGTGACCCGTTTGAACCATTTCAGGTCCCCGGACAGGCGCCAGGGCAAGTCGCCATCCCGACCGATCACGCCATTCACAGATACCGCGACGACCATGGAAAGGGTCATTCGTCTGCGCCATTTGCAAGGGTCGCAAGAGCATCGCCAGTGACCCGGTTAACGGTCCATTCCTCCATGGGCACAGCCCCCAGAGAACGATAGAATTCAATTGCAGGCGTATTCCAGTCGAGAACCGACCATTCCAGTCGCCCACACTGATTATCCAGAGCGATCTGCGCCAATCGCGACAAGAGCGCTTTGCCAATCCCTTGCCCGCGGGCATCTGGCTGCACGAAAAGGTCTTCCAGATAGACCCCATGACGCCCGAGGAACGTGGAAAATGAAAAGAAATAAAGCGCAAAGCCAAGAGCGTCGCCATTGCCATTCTCGGCGATCAGACAAAACACCTTTGGCGAGGCGCAAAAGAGCGCAGCATCAAGATCATCTTGTGTCGCAACGACCTCGTGCAGCAGCTTTTCATAATCAGCCAGATCGCGGATTAGCGCCAGAATTATCGCTGTATCGGCGCGCACGGCCGACCTGATACGCACACTCATACAGCGATTGGCGCCTTGATCGCTGGCCAGGGGTCGTAATCGTGTATTTTGATATCTCCATACTGATAATCAAAGACGCTTCTCGGCCCGGCACTCAACTCCAGTCGCGGCAAGGCGCGTGGTGCGCGCGATAATTGCTCCCGTGCCTGATCAAAGTGATTGTGATAGAGATGCGCATCACCGAGGGTATGGACAAAATCGCCGGGCTGCATGCCTGCTTCCCTGGCGACCATTGCCGTGAGAAGGGCATAGCTTGCGATATTGAACGGCACGCCCAAAAAAATATCTGCTGAGCGCTGATAAAGCTGGCATGAAAGTTTCGCCGCCGCCCCTTCGCCGGCAACAAAAAACTGAAACAGGCAATGGCATGGTGGCAGAGCCATGTTTTCCACTTCCGCCGGGTTCCATGCGCTCACCACATGCCGACGCGAAAACGGATTGTTTTTCAACTGATCAATAACGCCGGCCAATTGATCGATGGTGCCGCCATTGGGCGCCGGCCAGGAGCGCCACTGACGCCCATAGACGGGGCCAAGCTCGCCATCTTCATCGGCCCACTCATCCCAGATCGTTACGCCATTATCGTTCAGATATTTGATGTTGGTGTCGCCCGCGATGAACCATAGCAGCTCGTGGATGATGGACTTCAGGTGGAGTTTCTTGGTTGTTAGGAGCGGAAACCCTTCAGAAAGATCAAACCGCATCTGGTGACCAAACACCGCACGGGTGCCAACGCCCGTGCGCTCACGGCGGTCATCTCCGGTTTCAAGCGCGCGCGCCAGAAGGTCATGATATTGCTGCATCTGCTCAGCCCCGATCCAACGCCCGTCAGATTGCAGGCGCGTCAACTAGGTAAACCGCGAGTCGCCCTGTCGGCCATGCTGGGGAAAAAAATAACTGCACGTCTCGCGGGCCAGATTGAAAATAACCATTGAGAAGCACCATTGAGAAGCACCATTGAAAATCGCCGCGATCCTGGGGCGTGTTAGTCTTTTCCGCCCTTTCGGCCCCCGGCTTTTTGAACCCCATCCTTTTGGTCTACATCTTTTGGTGCTTCCACGTCACGGTACGCCGGCTTGCGATGAGGGCCGTGATAATCGGCAATACCCTCCGAAATCGCATAACACGCCAGGCGCACGGCCAGCGGGATTTTGACTTTTTCCCCGTCGCGCTCGCCTTTTTCGTAATATTGGATCATGCGGCGCTTCAAACCTAAAGCGTTCGCGGCCTCTTTTTGCGACAGCTTCAATTGCCGCCGCCATTTTCTGAAATCGTGCGGCTCCACAACTCTCTCCGAACGAACATCTCAATTATCGGCGACACAACCGTTCTGCCGACGATCTGCAACGCGTCAAATGCAATTTTTTTCAAGGGTGTGACACTTCATGAGAAATGCCCGAGAGGCAACACCTTTAATTGTCAATTGTTTCCCCTTATCTAAGAGCGGTCGGCTTGCCGACTATGGCGATAAATGGCCTGTGAAATAAGCGGATCGGACCCGGGGGCGGTACCCGGCGGCTCCACCAGACACCGTTGGCGCATCGCAGCGACCAGCGGGGTGCGGCGGGGCCGAAATAGGATCGACGAACGTGTAAAGACTGCGCTTTTGCTCGGATGGCCTCCGTTATTGGGCCAAATTGAATAGTTGCAAATGACAACTACTCGGAAGAGTTCGCTCTGGCTGCTTAGTGCAGCTCGCGTGAATTCGCTTTAAAGTCCTGATCTCTTTCCAAGGTCAGGCGGGGCTCCCCCGGCGCCTGGCAACAGAAGCCGGGGACTTCGCACCGTTCAAATTGAATGAGACAAAGGCCCCGCAAAGCCCGGTCTATCAGGCGCCGGCCTAATAAAGCCCGATGGGCAAAGCCCAATCGGGTGGGCCTGGCAACGAAAAGCCGGGGACTTCGCACCGTTCAAATTGAATGAGACAAAGGCCCCGCAAAGCCCGATCTATCAGGCGCCGGTCTGA
>SHAI01000108.1 GCA_004213235.1 Parvularculaceae bacterium | reverse complement strand
CCCTTTTGCTAAGATCGCGCCGCTTTTGATGACCAAACCGCTGCACGTTGGACAAAGTTTACATATTCACAAGCGCCGATAAACGCGAAACCCGCTTTATCTGTGTCGACCTTTTTGTCAAAACGGGTATAAGTTGATTTACGGTATGAGAAAGGTGCTGGCACACATGCGAGGGGGAGTTTTTTCGGCGGCCGTAACAGTTTACATGCCGCTAAAGCTTCCGATCACCTGCTACTTCCGGTTTGGTGCTGCTTCCAGCTTGTTAATACCGGCGGCGGGCTTAGGAATTTAGAACCAACGAGCATTTTGTTCTTTGAACCGTATCGATAAATATATATTTCAGCAAATCCTGACACCGCTGCTTTTCGGCATCACGGTCATCACGGCGGTTGTGTGGCTGACCCAGTCATTGCAGCGCCTGGAACTGGTGGTGGAGCATGGTGAAGGCTGGGCCACATTTTTTTGGCTCACCCTACTTCTAATCCCTAGTCTGCTGACAATTGTCATCCCATTCGCCATTTTCGGCGCAACGCTGTTTGTCCTGCAGCGTCTACACGCGGACAGCGAAATCGCGGTGTTGTTTTCCGCGGGCTATTCCAAATTAAGGCTGGCCACGCCGCTTCTGTTTATTGCCTTTGTTGGGGCTTTAGCCGTGCTGTGGATCAATCTCGATCTGATGCCCCGGACATACCGCGTACTCAAGGAAGAAGTGGCCAATATTCGTGCAGACGTCGCCGCCTTGTTATTGCGCGGCGGCGAATTTACCACTCTGGGCGATGGATATACCATCTATATCGAGGAATCGCTCTCGGAGGGGCAATTCCGCGGGCTTGTCGTCAATGACTATCGCAATCCCGATAAGCACGAAACCTACATGGCTCAGTTCGGCCAATTGAAGGAAACCAGCGCCGGGCCGATGTTGTTTTTGTCCAATGGGAACATCCAAACGATTGACGAAGAGACTGGTGCCATTGACATTATTGTATTTGAACAAACAGCGGTGAATGTTCGCGCGCTCGGACCTCAAAACTCGGTGCGCGGCTACCGCGAAACGACGGAGCGATATCTTGACGAGTTGCTTCGGCCAGATCGATCCAATCCGTGGGATGAGAAAAATTTTGGTCAATTAATTGCCGAGGGGCATGCCCGTCTGGCAGCACCTTTTTACACCTTCGCGTTTGTTCTTCTGGCGATTTTCGGCCTGCTTGGCGGACAATATAGCCGCCGCGGCTATACTCTGCGAATTACTGCGGTGTGCGCCGCCGCGAGCGGACTGAAAGTTTCATCATTCGTTGCGCAAAGCGTCGCGGCATCGGCCGGTGCCTACTGGCTGCTATACGCCTTACCTATCATTCCCACCCTTGCCTTGATGTATCTGTTATCCGATGTGCGGTCCGGTGGGATGAAAACCCTCCGCAAGCGTCATCGGCAACGCGCGCACCTGCGCAAAGTAGCGAGGGCCTGACGTGCCGCCATTCACGCTTTTCCGATATCTCACATGGCGGATGATATTCACAATCCTCGCAATGTATGTCGCCCTCGCCGGCCTGATTTTCATCGCGGATTTCATGGAAAACCTGCGTTTCGCGGAGAAATACGCCGATGGCAGTTTTGGCTTCGCGCTTAAGATCACGGCGCTACGCACACCAGGCCTTGCCCAGCTACTGACGCCCTTCATTTTCCTGTTCGGGGCACTTTGGATGTTCAACCAGTTCAACCGTCGATCTGAACTTTCGGTCATGCGATCGGCCGGAATGTCGATCTGGCGTGTCATCGCCCCTTCGGCGCTGTTTGCCGGCCTTGCAGGCGCTTTCTTGATCAGCGTTCTTGATCCGGCCGCGACCAGGATGACAGGCTACAGCCAGTTTATGAAGGATGATATCCGCAACAAGAAAACAGGTCTCGTTCGGGTTTTCGGCGACGGGATTTGGCTACGCCACAGCGACGAGGAATTCACCCACATTATCAATGCCGCCTCGCTCGACGAAAACGCAAAACAGTTAAAAGACGTTACTGTCTGGCGTTTGACCGATCGCTCTGAGTTCGTGGAAAGAGCCGATGCAGCGCGGGCATTTCTTCGCGACCAACAGCTCCAATTAAAAGATGCCAATGTGAAGACGGCCACCGCCGCACTTTTTCTGAAGTCACCAGATTATACAATTCCCCTCAACCTGACCGTGGAGGATTTTAAGGCTGGCACCCCGTTACCTGAATCCATGTCCGTATGGGACCTGGCCAGCTATATGCGTGTTGCTGATGCTGCGGGCTTACCGACCGTGCGATATCGCTTACGCTATCACGACCTTCTATCGACCCCATTAAAACTTATCGCCATGGTCATGATTGCAGCTATGTTCTCGCTGAGGCCAAGTAGATCAGGCGGCGCTTTCCAAATGATCGCAGCAGGGGTCGGTGTCGGGTTCTTGATGTACCTCATCGGCGAAGTATCGGCAGCAATGGGCGAGTCAGGTGCCGTTCCCGTTATGCTTGCAGCCTGGTCGCCGGCGGTTATCGGTGCCCTTGTGGCAACGACCGGTTTGCTGCATTTGGAAGAAGGCTAACAGATGCGCCTGGTCCAAAGCATACAGTAATGAGTTGGTGGCATTTGTGTATATCGACCATTTGAAGCTACACCCATCAGCGCATCCAGATAATTATCGCGCGGATCCATCGTTTAAGGTTGTTTGAGTTGAGCACGCAGCGTCTTCATCATTATCTAGCGAGCGTCAGTGCGTTTAGCCTCTGTGCCGGCGCGGGTGCCAGTGATGTCTGCGCTGCAGCAACTGCCTCTGGATTCCAGGTCGCAATGGCCAAGGCCTCTGCGCACGACCCAATACTGTTAAGCGATCCGCGTTTTGCAACCCTCAGCCTTTCCTCTGTGACCCCCGATACCAGCAAGATCACAGTGATCGCCGCGCTAGGCGAGGAAACTTCGTCGCAGCTATCGCGAACGCGCGCACCAAAAGTAACGCCGGACACAGCAGAACCGCGCGCTGAAAAAGTCGCCCCACTCCCGCCAGCACCCACGACATTGCGCGATGGACCACCATTACCGCCTCCAGGAAATGGTGGGGATGAAGATACACCAGTTCTGTTTTCCGCAGATAGCGTCTTCCGGGAAGATGAAGACAGCCCGATTATCGCTGAGGGTAATGTGCGCGCCTTTTTTGGCGAACGCTTCCTCCGTGCCGACCGCCTTGTCTATGACCCGAACACCAATGTCGTTACAGCCAGTGGCAATGTCTCGATAACGGACGAAAAGGCCGAGACGGTGTTTGCCGACCGCGCCACGCTTACGGGCGACTTGCGTGACGGCGTCGCGGAGAATTTCAGTGCACTGTTAGAACAAAACGCCAGGATCGCGGCAGATGGCGCAACCCGCGAGCAAGGTGCACGCACGAACTTTCGCAAAGCGGTCTATACGGCGTGCCGCGTTTGCAACGAAAAAGACGAGGAAAAAATACCGACCTGGCGCGTGAAATCGCTTCGGGTCGTCCGCGATGAAGAACGAAAAGTAATCCGGTTTTATCATTCGTTCTTCGAACTGAAGGGCGTGCCGATCCTCTATACGCCCTTTATCCAGGGGCCAGACCCGGCGGTTGAACGTCAATCCGGGATCTTATCACCGCGCGTGGGTGCCTCCGATCGCCTCGGGTTTAACCTGGAAGTCCCCTATTATTTTGCGATTTCGAATTCGCAAGACGCGACGTTCTTCCCGAAATACACCTCGCGCGACGGGGTCCTGTGGCAGGGGGAATACCGGCGGCGCGACGACAGCGGTTATCAGGTCCTTTCCGGCGGCTTCATTAGCTCAAATAACCCAGAGAATGACGAGGATGCGCCGCCCGTGCGGTGGCACGTCTTTGCCAATGGCTACCGCGACATTGGCGAGCATTTAAAGATAGGTTATGACGTTGAGCGCGTTTCCGATGACCTTTATTTGCGACGTTACGACGTGCGCCGTCGCGGCGATCTCCGCAAAGAACTGGATACCTCTCAGTCTAACCGACTGCGTTCCACAGGTTTTGTCGAATTTCAGAAAGATGGACACAAGCTGCGCGCAGAGAATTTCGTTTTCCAGGAATTGCGCCCGCGCCCGGACAATCTGGATTCTCTGACGCCTTATGTTCTTCCTTTAATTGATTACAAGAAGACCGGATGGAAGGTCGCTGGCGGCGATGCCAGCATTCGCGCAAACTTCGCAGCACTGCAACGCCCGGGCGGCGTCGATAGCCGAAGGCTGACTGCCTCCGCTGATTGGCGCCGAGAGGTAACAACCCGAAGCGGGCATCGCTTCGCCGGCTTCGCACAAGTACGCGGTGACGTTTACGCCTATGATGATCTGGACCAGGGCATTGAGGCAACAGATGGCGCACCAGTCGCAGAAGGGCTAACCGGGGAAACGTCGGACATCACCGCGCGGTTTGCGCCAACTATTGGTGCCGAATGGTCCTACCCCCTGGCCAAGTTTGCAGGCAATTACAGCTTCTTTATTGAACCTAAGGTTCAGGTGGCAATTAGCCCGACGGGCCGTAATAGCACGGACATCATCAACGAAGATTCGCGCTCCATCGAGTTTGATTTCGCAAGCCTGTTCGACTTCAACAAAGCCACCGGATTTGACGCCTTCGAAGATGGGCAACGTCTGAATATCGGTATCAGCGCGTCAGCCTATTCAAAACAGGGGTTCCAGTTTTCGACCGAGCTTGGACAACAGTTCCGCGCCCAGACAACGGCAGCATTTTCCACCCGGGATGCGACCGGGGCGTTACCGGTGAATTTCGTAAACGGCGTTGGGGGCAGGCAGTCCGATATCGTGGGGTCTGTAAATATTGCCTATAGAAATGTCTTTGGTGTGAGTAACCGGTTTAGGTTCAGCGAAGGCTTCGGTAATTTAAATCGGGCGGAGTCGAATGCGTTTCTCAGTCTTTGGCGATTTCGTGGAAACGCCAATTATGTCAGACTCAATGACAGCGACGAAGGCATTGGCCTGATCCAGCGTGAGGAATTGAACGCCGCTGCACAATTTCAATTAACAGATAGATGGCGCACCTCGTTCGGGTGGCGACAAAATCTCGTGACCAATGAGGTAGTCAGACAAGATATTGGCTTGGCGTATCAAGACGACTGCGCATTGTTCGAAGTAACTTATCGCCGCGACCGTACCCGCGACCGGGGCCTTGAACAAAATAACGCAATCCTGTTCCGTTTCACCCTGAAATCGCTCGTGGACTAGAGCGATTTTCACAACGCCCACACGAAGCTTGCCCTTTGTTCGAATTGACGTAATTTCGCCGCTTAGTGCCTGTAGCACATGCACCCAGATCAAAAATCACACCGGCTTTTGCCAACAAACCTGTAAAATCGAATTAAATCAATGTCCTTCAGCAAATATCTCATTCTTGGCTTTGTTTTCATGCTCGGCACGGCGGCTGCCCAAAGTCCCGCCGAAATTGCGCCCGAGGCGTCCCGCGAGGGGATTCCGGCGAGTTATCGCGGACCAGTGAGCGCCATTGCGGCTATTGTCGGCGATGAAGTCATCACCACGGTAGATGTCGGGCAGCGAGTTCGCCTGATGGTGATATCATCCGGCGGACGCGTAACCCCCGAAATGCTTAACAGTATCGAAGGTCGCGCGCTTCGGGATCTCATTGAGGAAAAACTCAAACTTCAGGAAGCAAAAAAATTCGAGCTTGAACCCAGGGAAGATGACGTTACCGCGGAGCTGCGTGGGCTTGCAGGACAAAGCGGGCTGACGGTCCCTCAGCTTGAACAGCAATTGGCAGGTGCTGGCGTTGATATATCCAGCCTTCGGGGACAGATCGGTTCTTCCATCGTTTGGCCGGAGATTGTTCAGGGTCGTTTTGGCCAACGGGTCCGTGTGACCGAAGAGGAAATTGAACAGACCGTTTCCCGAATGAAAGAAGAAGCGGGCACAGAGCAGTATCTCGTTTCGGAAATCTGCATCCCGGTGCCAAGCCAGGCCGAAGCTCAAAATTATTATCAAGGTGCCCTTCAGCTCATTGAACAATTGCGGCGCGGGGTTCCATTTGCCGTGGTTGCTCAACAGTTTTCCGCGTGTACGTCCGCAGCCGCTGGCGGCGATCTGGGCTGGGTGCGCGGCGGGGAGCTACCGCCTGAGCTGGACAAGGCGCTGCGCGAACTTCCTACCGGCTCGGTAACAAACCCGATCCCGTCTGAAGGCGCGTTTATGATTCTCGCTCTGCGGGATAAAAGAGAAGCCGTCCGTCAGGGGGAGAAAAGCTACACCCTCGCCTATGCTGCCGTACCGGTATCCCTCGGACGCAGTGCGGCCCGGCTTGCGCTGGAAAAACTATCCACGGCGCGTGCGTGTGGTGGGGGCCTGCGCCAGGATCTTGGCCCGGATGTCGGGGTCGCGTTTGTCGAAAACGCCAAACTCAGCGATTTGGACCCCCGCTTCGATGCCGCGATCGATGGCCTGGATCGCGGCGACTTAAGCCCGATCGTGGAAGCGGACGGAGCGTTGCATATCGCTTATGTATGCGAACTTGACGAAGGACTTGGGATTCCATCCCGCAAAACGATAGAGAACCGGCTCTACCAGCGTCGGCTGGCGAAAATCTCACAGCAATATCTGCGGGATGTGGAACGCCGTATTTCGGTCGATATTCGCATGAAGCCCAGTGCACCGCAGGGCGCAGGCGGGTAACCCAAAAGGCGGGTAATCGAGCAGTGATGGAACCGAAACCTCTTGTTCTAACGATGGGGGACCCTGGCGGGATTGGACCGGAGATCACAGCAAAGGCATGGCAAGAACTTCGCGGCACGGGCCCGGTTTTTTTTCTTGTCGGAGATGCAAAACTCGCTGAACAGTTTGGCCCGGTCCACGTAATCACCAATTCAGACCAGGCGGCGACAGTATTTGCCGACGCCCTGCCAGTGGTCGATTTAGGGACTACCGGCGTGGTCCAGCAAGGTCAGGCACGCGCGCAAACGGCAAGCGCGGTTATTCGATCCATCGAACAAGCCGTTCAATTGGCTCTGTCCGGCAAGGTCGCGGGTATTGTTACAAACCCCATTCACAAGGCGGCGCTACAGGATAGTGGTTTCACTTTTCCGGGGCATACTGAATTTTTAGGCAATTTGACCTTATCAGCACCATATCCAGAGGCTGTACGCGGCCCGGTCATGATGCTGGCGGCACCTGAATTACGCACTGTGCCCGTCACAATCCATCAATCGGTCATTGCCGCTGCGACGACTTTAACGACCGATGCAATCGTCCAAACCGCGCGCGTCACACATCATGCATTGCGCCATGATTTCGGTATCGACAAACCGCGCCTTGCGATCTCAGGACTAAACCCCCACGCCGGCGAAGATGGCAGGATGGGGACGGAAGACATTGACGTTATCATGCCGGCCATCAACGCGATGTGCGAAGAAGGAATTAACGCACACGGGCCAATCCCGGCAGACGCCATGTTCCACGAACGCGCGCGCGAGGGATATGACGCGGCGATATGCATGCTGCATGATCAAGCCTTAATCCCTGTAAAAACACTGGCATTCGACACTGCAGTAAACGTCACGATCGGGCTTCCCATCGTGCGGACCTCGCCCGATCATGGCACCGCTCTGGACATTGCCGGCAAGGGAATTGCGCGTGCGGATAGTCTGATCGCCGCAATTCGTCTTGCAGCGGATATTGCCCGGCAACGCCAGCCATGAGTGAGATAAACCTTCCCCCATTACGGGACGTCATTGCAACCCATGGCCTCGATGCACGTAAAGCTCTGGGCCAGCACTTTCTCCTTGATCTGAACATAACACGGAAAATTGCGCGACTTGCAGGGGTGGATGCAGGCGAAAAAGTCATTGAAATCGGGCCCGGCCCCGGCGGCCTCACCCGCGCCTTGCTGGAGACCGGCGCAGATGTCATCGCCATTGAAAAAGATGCCCGTTGCCTTGGCGTTCTGTCGGAGCTTTCTGAAGCTTATCCCGGTAAATTGGATATCGTTCAAGACGATGCGCTGAAAGTCCGTGAACGCGATCTGGTGAAGGATGGGGTAAAAGATGGGGTGAAGATCATCTCCAATCTTCCCTACAATATTTCAACTGAATTACTGATCAAATGGTTGCGGCTCAATCAAGCACAACATGGTCCGTACTGGTCATGTATGGCTTTGATGTTTCAAAAAGAAGTCGCAGACAGAATTCTAGCAGTACCGGGCAGCAAAACCTATGGCCGGCTATCAGTCATCGCCCAGGCCGCCAGCCGTCCGCGCCCCGGGTTTGACTTGCCCGCCCGGGCATTCACGCCGCCCCCGAAGGTGGATTCCAGCGTCGTTATCTTCGACCCTGCAAAACTGAATATTGCCTTACACCAACTTGAGTCCGTGACCCAAGCAGCATTTTCACAG
>SHAI01000107.1 GCA_004213235.1 Parvularculaceae bacterium | reverse complement strand
GGTAATTCAATCAATTGCTGGATTGGTCAAAATTTTTCGATAACCGATGACTGCGCGCCAAAAGGTGGCGAAAAGGGCCTAGGGATTTTTGCGGCGAGCATTGCGTTGGCTGGCGCAGCCGTGCTTGGCGTTTTGGGCTTGCTCCCGTTTCTTGGTCGTTTGGTGAGTTTTGTGACGTGCATAGCCGGCCTTGTTGCCATTGGGGCGGTCGGATTTTTCGTTATGTCTCAGATGGGCTCGCCCGAAGGGCTTGACGGCATCAGATGGGGCGCATACGGAGCTGGTGGCGGTGGGCTGCTAACCTTGATCTCGGGCTTGTCCGGGATTCGCGGCGACCGGTGAAAAGATAAAGAAATACCGGATTGAACGCCGCATTTTTCGGTTTCCAGGGAGGAAACGAAACGGACGCGTCTCGCACTCATGGTGCGGGGCGCGTTTTCGTTTTCCGGCCGGTTCCGATACGGAACCCAGATGATAGCCAGATCGTAGCCAGGTGGTGGTCAGATGGCAGCAAGGGGGTTGGCTTGGGCTATGGCCAGGTGGCCAATGGCGGTAAGGACGACAGGATAGAATCAACATTACCGCCGGTTTTGAGGCCAAATACCGTACCGCGGTCGTAAAGGAGATTATATTCTGCGTATCGACCGCGCTGGAATAGTTGACGATCGCGATCCTCGTCCGTCCAGGGCTGGTTCATCCGCCTGGCGACGATTGTAGGATATATGTCCAGAAAACATCGGCCTGTGTCCTGGGTGAACGCGAAATCCGCCGCCCAGTCGCCCGTATTATGGCGGTCGAAGAAAATTCCGCCAACGCCGCGAGGCTCCTTGCGGTGGGGGAGCCAGAAATATTCCTCGCACCATTTCGAGAAACGTTCATAATAATCGGTGCCATGACGATTGCACATTTCACGAAAGGCATTGTGGAAGGCGATGGTGTCCTCATGCTCGGCCGTGCGATAAGCCGGGTGCATCGGGTTTAAATCGCCGCCGCCGCCGAACCATTGTTGGGTCGTGACAATCATGCGCGTGTTCATATGTGCGGCGGGCGCATGTGGGTTCAATGGATGCGCGATGAGGGACACACCGCATGCCCAGAAACGGGGATCATCCTTCGCGCCAGGGATCTGGCCGCGAAATTCGTCAGAGAATTCTCCGTGGACCTCAGAAAAATGAATGCCGGCTTTTTCAAAGACGCGCCCTTTCAGCAGACCCATCGTGCCCCCGCCCTGATCATTACCATCATCGCCGCGCTTCCAGTCAGTGCGGGTAAACTGTCCGGCAGGCGCATCGCCATAAAGTTCCCCGGCGTCGGTTTCCAGGCGTTCAAACGAGGTAATCAGGGTGTTTTGCAGATCTTTAAACCAGGCGCTGGCGCGGGTCTTCTTCTCAGTAAAATCTTCGGACAAGGGGCGGCTCATGAACTAGCGATGGGTGATTTTAGGGTTTTCATTGTCCCTAACACAGATTCAGATCCGGCGTATATGTGTGCACCCTGACGCCAGGTCAGCCGGACGTGATGTCACGTTCCATATGGATGAAATCTTTGTGATGGGACCATTGGTGCGGGGGCATTAGATTCGGTCAGCAAAGTGCCGGTGGGGCCGGATGTGCGGTTTTGTGCCAATATCCTCTGTTTTCATCGGCGGCGCTTGGATCAGCCCTCGATCAAGCTGCGCTGGGCGGCGGCACCTTTAAAGCTCGCCGAGCGGCGGCGAGGGCGATCGCGCCTGCCATCGCCATGTTCAGTGATCGAGTGTTGGCGGAAATCGGAATACGCACCCGCGCATCGCATGCTGCATGGACGTGATCTGGGACCCCGGCGCTTTCCTGGCCCAACATGATGAGGTCGGTTTCGGCAAACGGCCAATCCCAGAGGTCCATATCCGCTTTTGTCGTGAGGAGGACCAAGCGGCCGGCCTGGCGCACAGCGCTGTTTTCAAACGCTGTCCAGCTGGCGTGCACACTCGGGGGCGTGATGTGGCCATAATCCATTGCCACCCGGGCATAGGACTTTGCGCCTATCGGAAATCCGCATGGTTCAATGATATCCAGACCAGCATCGAAACACGCAGCGGCGCGCGTGGCGGCACCCGCATTCTGGGCAATTTCCGGCTGAAACAGGACAAGACGCATAATTGTTGGCTTTACCGCGTGGCCACGGATACGAAAAGAGCTGATTGAAGTTGCACACCCACTAGATCGTGACGAAAAAACCCCTTAAGACGCCGCGACAACACGTCGTTGCATTGTTCGCGACGCTAGGACGCACTGGGCTTTACGCCGTTGTTCAGTAGTAACTATATACCAGGAACGGGCGGCGATCCGCAGCCGCTTTTTTAGTAATAAGGACGGACCCCATGAGCGCTATTAGCGATCACGATCTGGAAGAACCGACCCGCCGGGATTTCATCCACTTAGTGGCTGGTTCAGCCGCTGCAGTTGGCGCGGCCGGTGTTGTTGTTCCCCTGGTGCATCAGATGAATCCCGATGCTTCTGTTCTCGCGCTTGCCACGAAGGAAGTTGACCTGTCGTCAATCGAAGTTGGGCAGGCAATCAAGGTGATGTGGCAGGGCAAGCCGGTCTTTATTCGCCGCCGGACCGCAGAAGAGATTGCCGTCGCAGAAGAAACGCCGGTATCGGACCTGCCCGACGATCGTTCGCGCAACCTGAATGATGAAGCGCTGGACGCATCGGACACTGCCCGCACAACCGCTTCAGACGGCGTCGCACGTCCGGAGTGGCTGGTCCTCGTCGGCGTTTGTACGCATTTGGGGTGTATCCCGCTTGGTACTTCGCAAGGTGAGATCAAAGGGGATTATAATGGCTGGTTCTGCCCATGCCATGGCTCGCACTATGATACAGCGGGACGCATCCGCAAGGGGCCAGCCCCTGAGAACCTGCCGGTGCCGCCTTATGAATTTATCTCCGACAGCGTCGTGAAGATTGGCTAAAGGAAGATCATCTGATGTCGCATGAATCCACTTATGATCCGCAATCCGGCGTCGAAAAATGGCTCGACAAGCGATTACCGCTCGTCCGGCTCATGTACGATTCCTTTGTTGATTTTCCCTCGCCGAAAAACCTGAACTATTGGTGGACTTTTGGCGGGATACTGGCGATCTGCCTCGTCGTTCAGATACTCACCGGCATCATTCTCGCCATGCACTACACGCCGCATGTCGATTATGCGTTTGACAGTGTTGAGCACATCATGCGTGACGTGAACTATGGCTGGCTGTTGCGTTATGTGCACGCCAATGGTGCGTCGATGTTCTTCCTCGCCGTCTATATCCACATGTTCCGCGGCCTGTATTACGGCTCTTACAAGGAACCGCGGGAGATGCTCTGGATCCTCGGCGTAGTGATCTTCCTTCTGATGATGGCCACCGCGTTCATGGGCTATGTGCTTCCCTGGGGACAGATGTCCTATTGGGGCGCGACGGTGATCACGAATTTGTTTTCTGCGATCCCGGTTGTCGGCGAATCAATTCGCACACTGCTTTGGGGTGGCTTCTCGGTCGATAATGCAACGCTGAACCGGTTCTTCTCGCTGCACTATCTCCTGCCGTTCGCTATTGCGGGCGTGGTCGTGTTGCACATCTGGGCGCTGCACATCCCCGGGAACAACAACCCGACCGGCGTAGAAGTGAAGAACGTCAAGAAAGACACCGTGCCGTTCCATCCCTATTACACAGTGAAGGATGGCTTCGCGATTGCGGTGTTCCTGGTCCTGTTTTCGATATTTGTGTTCTTCGCGCCGAATTCGCTTGGCCACCCGGACAATTATATTGAGGCGAACCCGCTGGCGACGCCTGCCCATATTGTGCCGGAATGGTATTTCCTGCCGTTCTACGCGATCCTGCGGGCTATCACATTCGATATCGGCCCGATTCCGGCGAAGCTTGGCGGCGTGATCGCCATGTTCTCGTCGATTCTGGTCTTGTTCGTGCTGCCATGGCTGGACACTTCGAAGGTGCGGTCCATGCGCTATCGTCCGATTGCAAAGCTCTGGTTTGCCATTTTCGCCGTCGTTGCGTGTGCCTTGGGCTATCTTGGTGGCCAGCCTGCTGAAGGGGTTTATGTCACCCTCGCGCAAATTTGTACGGCATATTACTTTGGCTATTTCCTGATCATCCTGCCGCTCTTGGGGATCATGGAAACACCCAAACCACTACCAGCGTCCATTGCGGATGCTGTCCTTCCCCCGAAATCTGATGCGTCTGGTGGTGCGATACCAGCGGCGCAACCGGCCGAATAAGAAAGGCGACAAACGCGATGTTCACGAGAAAAACGATTGTCACCGCGCTTGCGAGCCTCGGCGTGATCGGGGTTGCTGCCACCGCCTTTGCGGCGGGCGGCACGGTTAAGGAGTACAAGCACCCGCATTTCCATTTTGAAGGCGTGTTTGGCACTTACGACAAAGACGCACTGCAACGCGGCTATCAGGTATATCGGACGGTTTGCGCGAGCTGCCACTCGATGGAGCAGGTCTCGTTCCGGAACCTTGGTCAAAAAGGTGGTCCATTCTATCTGGATTCCTGCCCGGCCGGTGTTCCTGCGTCGGTGAATTGCTCGAACCCCAATGAAAATCCAATCGTCAAGGCCATTGCCGCTGAATATCAGATCCAGGACGGACCAGATGATTTCGGCGATATGTTCATGCGCCCGGGATTGCCGTCTGATCGCTTCCCTTCGCCTTATGCGAATGATCAGATGGGCCGGATGGCAAATGGCGGGGCGTTGCCGCCTGACCTGTCACTCATGACAAAGGCGCGCCATCATGGGCCAGCCTATATCTACAGCTTGCTGACTGGCTATGAGGACCCGCCAGCGAGTGTGGAGGTCGCGCCTGGTCAGCATTACAACCCGTACTACGCCGGGGATATGAGCCAGCTTTTGAAGCCAGAATACCTGGATGATGAAGGTCACGTTGTTGATGGCGTTAATGTTCCTTATGGCGGCGTTTTGGCCATGGCGGCACCACTTGTAGATGGCATTATTGATTACGCGGATGAAGACACGCCGGAAACGGTCGAGCAATACGCCAAGGATGTCACCGAGTTTCTGGTTTGGGCCGCTGAGCCAAAACTGGAAGCACGCAAAAAACTGGGCGTGATGACTGTCGGTTACCTCCTGATTCTTTGCGGTCTGCTTTATTGGTCCTACCGTGAGGTCTGGTCGAATGTTGACCATTGATCATTTGGCGGCGCATGGGGTTTGACTAAGGGAACGGCGGTCCAAACGGGCCGCCGTTTTTGCATCTGGTGCGACAAATATCCGCCCTTCACGAAAAAACTTATCGAACACCCTGACCGGTGCTCTTATGGTTATCAGAACTCAGGACCGGATCAGAAAGGAACGCCTTGCATATGTTGTCGTCCCCCGCGCCAAGTCACGATATCCGTTGCTCGTTCCGCCGCCCATATTCCCATTTGGCGACCGGCCGGCTTGGTGCGTTGGCCGGGCGTTTTCTTGGGGAGGAGCGCGTTGATCCACGCAATTGGGACCTGGAACAGATTGAGGGTGCGGCATGAGCGACCAACCAATTGTTTCCGGCACCTACGCGCCCCGTTATGACGCTGTTGCACGCGCCATGTTGGCGAATTTTCAGGATTACGCCGAACTGGGCGTGTCATTTGCCGCCGTGCTTGACGGACAAACCATTGTCGATATTCGCGCCGGCTGGACAACGCGGAAGAAGCAATATCCCTGGGCGGATGATACCATTGCGTGTGTGTATTCCAGCGGGAAGGCGGTTCAAAGCCTGCTTGTCGCGCGCGCCGTAAGTTCTGGCGCGCTGGATTATGAGCGCCCCATTGCGGATTATTGGCCAGAATTTGGTGCCAATGGGAAACAGGCAATCACCGTTGCGCAAGGTCTATCTCATCAAGGTGGGCTGTGCGGATTTCGTGAAGAAATGGCGCCGGAAGACTGGCTTGATTGGGATAAGGTCTGTACCCGCCTTGCCGGTGCAACACCGCTCTGGGAGCCGGGGACAGCTAATGGATATCATCCCCAAACGGCAGGTTTGATCGGGGGTGAATTGATCCGTCGCACGACGGGCAAATCGGTTGGCGCACATTTGCGCAGCGAAGGGCGCGCGCTTTTTTGTGGTCTTGGTGCTGACGAGATGGCGAGAAGCGCGCAAATGCCGAAACCGCCGAAGCCGCCAGACCTTGGCACCATTAATGAGTTTACGAGCCTTGCTTTTCTCAAACCATGGTCATCGCCCGGGAAAGTATCCCGTGAGGCGTGGATGGCCGCTGAGCTGCCGGCGTCGAATATGCATGGGAATGCGAAGGCCCTGGCTGAAATCATGCACCCGTTTGCCGTTGGCGGTGCCGCGCCCATGCCCGAGCATGTCATTGACCCGGATGTTGTGAAGGCGGCACTGGCACCGCGGATTACCGGCGATGATCTTGTCTTGCCGTTCAGGCTGACCTGGGCGGCGGGGCTCATGGCGAATGGCGAGGGCCGGTTTGGTCCATCGCCGAGCGCCTTTGGCCATGCGGGGTTCGGGGGCTCCTGCGTTATGGTTGACCCCGACAGGCGTCTTTCCGTGGCCTATGTCATGAACCAGATGTCGCCGCATCTGGTCGGTGATCCGCGGGCAGTGCGGTTGATCTCTGCACTCTATGACTGCCTTTAGCGAAGTGCCTTGCCGGGCAGCGTCTTCCGGGGTTCTCGCCCCCGTCCGCGACGCGCCCACAAGCGAGCGTCCAGGTTAGCATCCAAGCCCGTGCGCTCAACCGGTTCCGGGCGGCGTGATGTCAATCAAGATTGGCAAAATGCCCCATAATCATAGGAGACGTTTTAGACGGGAAATTTTCGGGTCAACCATTCAAGCATGTGTGCGTTTAACGCTTCGGGTTTTTCCCACATCACCCAATGGCCGCAATCGGGTATCAGCTGGCGCTCCAGGCCGGGAACCAGGCGGTCCATCTGATCTGCCGTTTCCGGCGGCAGGAATAAATCAAGTTCCGCACTGATCATCAGGGCAGGGAGGTTAATGACAGGATCAACATTCTTCATCAGATGATAATTGCCGTCTACATTCCTGTAGAGGTTTATCCCCCCATGGAACCCTGATTTCTTATAAGCCTCGACATAAACGTGAAGCTCTTCTTCCGGGATGACCATCGGCCCGGCATTACTGTGATCAAAGTGCTGGAAAACGGTAATGACATCGAAAATCCAGGGCACAAGATGGTCCCAGGCTTTGCGCGGTGCTGGCGGGCGGAACATCATGCGGAAGAATTTTTCTTCATGGCCTTCAAAGACGCTTTCGGCCATGCCGATTTCCTGGAACCGGATAAAATAGTGCTTATCCGTGTACCGCTTTTCCAATATCCTCAAGGGCGCGACCGGTGGGGATTTGCGATGCGGGGTGCAAACGCCAATGACGCCGGCGACACGGTCGGGGTGGAGCTGGGCCATCGGCCACACCAGAAATCCGCCCCAGTCGTGTCCGGCGAAGATCGCTTTGTCCACGCCTTTGGCGTCGAGCAAGCCTTTGAGATCGCCAGTGAGATGATGGATCGTGTATTGATCCTTGTCTTTGGGGTTATCAGACCCGCCAAATCCGCGCACGTCTGGCGCAAGAACATGGTAGCCAGCGTCCGCCAATGGGCCGATCTGGTTTTTCCAGGAATGGGCGAGTTCTGGCCAGCCGTGGACGAGAACGATGGTTGGCCCGTCTTTGGGCCCGGCTTCATAGACGGCGAGGTCGATCTCGCCAACATTGACGCGGGTGGGTGTTGGCATTTTGGTCATGGGGGCAACCCTCCAATAGCGATCCTGAGTTAAGTCCCTATGCACTGCTCGCTGCAATAGGTCATGGCACAGCGCAACATTTACAGCTAAGTTTTGATTATGTCAGATCTCCCCGAACAACAAACCGCTGATTTCGCTGCCTTGAAGGCGCGCGCCCCTGCGGGGTGGACCCTGTTCACTGCGCCGGAGAGTTTTACCGCCGCTTCCGGTCCGTATTTCTTCAGGGAAGGGGACGAGCCAGGCACTGCTTTCTTTGCGGAAAAGCGCCACCAAAACCTAGCCGGGATCGTCCATGGTGGGGCGCTCGCAACGCTGGCGGATATGGCGCTTTGGAACATTTGTCGGCGTTCCATTGGCCCATTCCGGGGGGTGACGGTCACACTCAACACCGAATTTTTGGCGCCAGGCCAGATCGGCGATTTCATCATCGCAACCGGCGAGACGACCAAAGTCGGCGGCGGTCTTGTCTTTGCGCGCGGGCTCATTACCGCCGAAGACCGCACATTGATGAGTTTTTCCGGCGCGCTTAAGCGTCTTCGCGATTAGTCGCTTTGGGAAGCGGCGCAACGGGATCTATTACCGTTTTTTGCCGGCTTGCTGCCGCAGAGCGTCTGCACTGAGAAGAGCAAGGCCCGTCCAGATG
>SHAI01000106.1 GCA_004213235.1 Parvularculaceae bacterium | reverse complement strand
CGCCATCGCCATCGCCATCGTAAATCCGACCGCTCCGGTTATGGAAGGATTTATTCTCGAGCCTTTTCAGGATGCTTCGTTAGCAACAGCCATTTGAAAAAACGCCGCCGACCGAATTTGGACACGGGCATTCATTTGGGTTGACCCGTCTCCGCCGCGGAGGCCCGCGCCGGGGAGCCGGCCGCGTTGCCAGTCGAAACTTCTCTATGTCAGCTTCAATTTCTGCAAGTGAAATTCGCAGGTCCGGAATACGCTGTTCAGACTCAGACCAGCTCTGCTCAAGTGCCCAACACCGGTTTTGATTATAACCGCGGCGTTCCATGCATCTTGCATATGTCCGGCACCGCGCTGTCGCACTGCGATAGAGCGCATCGACCTCTGCTTCAAAACTGTGCAGTCGGTCGCGCAATTGATATACGCGCTGTACGTCGGTTTTATCCCGCGAATAGACGGCACCCGCCCCACCGGCTGCGCCAGCTGCGCCCACACCGGCACCGCTAAGGCCAAGGCGTGTGGACTTTGACTGATCTCGTAATGACACCAGCTGTGATTCAAGCCCCGCCGTGTCGCATATCGCGGCAGTTTCAGTGTATGGACTTCCACCGTCGCTCACGCACGCAAATAGCCCAAAAGCCAAAACGGCCGGCACAAATAATTTAAACATTTTACTTCCCTTACTGAGCGTTTTCGATGATTTGATTGTTCGGGCAGGGCCGTGCTTCAATATCCGTAATTGGACCGCTATCATATGCCAGCGCCCCACCTGCTTCGGTTATCAATGCCGGGCCGGCCAAAACCCCCAATGAAGGCGCGGATGGCGTTGCGGGAATGCCGACAGCGCCCACGCGCGTGCGGGATGATTGATCATTCACCACCACGACAGTTTCACCCTCAACATTGTCACCAAAAGCGCGGCAAGCGTCATCAAAAGCCGCGTCGCGCTCAAGGTCAGATGTCGCACACGCGCAAAGCATGATGGCCAAAAAAAAGGCGATGGAAGCTTTTGATCGCGTTATGACGGCTGTTAACATGCTCCGTTCCTTCTTTCTTTCCGCCCCTCAACGGAAACCGCGTTCGCGCGTTTGTTTTACGGGTTGGGACGACACCCCTCCCCAACGTTTTGAAGTCGATCGGAATAGAATTGGTTCAGCTTCAGCTCTTCTTTAATCCGCTTCCAACGTTGTGTCGGTCCATACCTACCAAAAAGTTCGATGAGGCGAATGGCCGGACCGCTCCCCGCGTCTGCTGCCTCCTCCAGATAAGCATCAGCCTGCTGAAGGTTTTCAACGATCCCGCATAGCCGATAGCTGGAGGCAACTGTCCCTGTTCCATAGATCAGCGCCAGGTTGAACTTGGCATCAGCCATTCCGCGCCCGGAGGCTTGCTTCAGCAACCGGATCCCAGCATCCGTATTCTGAACAACGCCAAGACCTGAGATATACATGACGCCTAACAGATTGATCGACCCCGGGTCTGCGTGCACCTGTGCCGCGCTACAAATCAGGTATACGGTTTGAATTGGCGTCAAATCGCCGGTCTCACTAAAGCCAAGTTCACGCTGAAAGGCACGAACGGCCCGTCGGGTGGCGGGACCATATTTTCCGTCGACCCGTCCTCCATAATGCCCCTTCGCGTAAAGAGCGCGCTGACGTGAGGCCAGGTCAATCAAAGAACCGCCATCTGGATTAGTTTGATAATCCCGAGATATCCGGGCCAGACTTTCAACTGAATATTCACAAGTTAAATTGAGCGCCGCCAGTCTTGTAGCCGCTAAATCTCCGTACTCCGACTGGCACGCACGCCCGGTCGCAATTGCCCGCGAAAACTTTTTCCGCGCCCGGTCCGTGCGCCCAACGGCCATATCCGCCTCGCCGCGATTAAAGTGATACTTGGCGCGGTCATCGCAAGCCAGCGCGCTTTCGCGCGCGATACAATCGCCCACACTATTGTAAGCTGTACACTCATTAGGCAGACCATCGTCAGCGAAGGGACGGATGTTTATCTCCGCCTCCGCGCCTGGCGCATCCCGAAAAGCTTGCGAGCCTGACCTACCAGAGTACCCACGCCCATCGATTTCGTCACCACCATCGCGCCCAATATACCCACTCGGACGATCCCCGTAACCACGCCCCCCTTGCTCCATCTCCCTAATCAGGTCTTCGAAAGTAGGCAGGTTAGCTGCGAACCCCAAAAACCCGCGCCGAATGACGGAATCAAACTCATCACACTCAGCATCGGAGAACTTGCCCACGCCAAGCTCGCACGGATTTTCCCGCCCGTCCCAGCCAGCCAGTTCCGCCTCATATCGGACAACCGCACGGGTGCGATATTGCTCACGAATCGCTTCTATCACGCGCATCAAGGTGCGACGTTTACAATAATCGTCGTTATCAAGACCATATAGCCGTGCCAGGGACGCCAGCTCGGCATTGGACCGCTGCTTTAGAGCATTCTCGCGTTGAAGAGTGAAGTCATAGTACCGCGCGGTCTCTGCGCGCCATTCATAGGCAGAACGGTCGCCGCATAGTGATGCCATTTGAAAATTGATATACGCAAGATTTTCAGCTTCATTTTCTCGCGGCCAGATATAATCATTTGGCTCTGCAAACCTAAGCTTCGTGCGCATACGCCGCGCGATTTTAAAAGCGTCCGCACCGAGATAATGTTGCCCTAACCGGATCAAGCCAGCATCGCCATTCATCTGGTGAATGGCAACGAATTGTTGATAAATCGTCTCATAATCCTCTGTGGGAATATTTAGAGCTTTGTAAAGCCTGGCCCCATCGGGATGCCCGTTCGACGCTGCAAGATAAAAATGCAATGCAGCTTCCAATTTACGATTTGTGCGATCGCGCTCATACGTTCCAAGAATAATGTGTTCGGACGGATCGCCCATAACTGAGTCATTAAGTGCAATTGCGCCGGTTTTTCGATCGATAATATGAATTTGTTTGAGATGAATAATCGTGTCGTTAAAAACATTGTCGGCGATTTTAACTGCCAATGAGGGGATAAGGCGCGGTGTATTGAAAGCCTGAAAATCGCGCTCATTGTATTTCTGGCCCAAACGAAATGCGCCAAGCAACATGCCGCCGATCAGGATAAAAGCAAACGCGAAAACAAAAAAGAAAAGCGATAGCGACTGAAAGAAATTCACGCACTTTTTCCAGAACGGAACGCGCTCCTCTCGGGTTTCAACCTTGAAGATGTCGCCTTTGACTTGGTTTACCTCACCAAAAGCTGACGCGGTTTCAGCGTCAAAGCGTTCTCCGGCAGCATGAGTGCCCAATGCATCCATGTCAGGCGGGACATGCGCTGAGTAAATGTCATCAACAGCGCCGTGAGTTCCAGGATATCTGCCGTGGCACGAAGGAGATCGCGGATCACCGTCCGACGGTCCGCCGCCATTCCGAAGCCTATTGCGTCCCCCGATACCGGCTGACGCTAAACGCCCCCGGAAAGTACCGAACTTACTCACACACAACCTCACGCATCCTCCGCTCCCCCAAGAAACGATGCGTTAACCATAATGCATGGAAACAATATTTTATCAAGCGCACGCCAGTAAGGCGCGGTCGCGGGCGATCACCGCCCCGCCTGCAGTCTGTATTTAAGACTAAAAAAGCGCGCTAATTTCCAGCACACAATGTACCGCGTGAGTTTAGAAAAACCCTCTTCACTCAATTATTTAGCTGCTGACTTTAACAGAATCGTTGTCGCCCTCAGGAGGTTGCTTTTCGGCGGCGCTTTCCAATGCGCGCAATTGACGTAGCCGCGCCCAACGGCGCTGAAAAATAAAGCCCAGCACCGCAAAAGACAGCACATATGGCGGCCAGATATAAATCGCGTATCCGCCCATTTGCAAAAAGTCAGCCATCCTCACCCTCTGCCTGTTCCGTTCTGGCCGTTCCATCGACCTTAAGTATCCGACGCGGCGCTCTTGCAGATCTGCGCCTGGCGCGTGCCTCAATGATCTGGGCTTCCGCACCAGCACATACAGCCCATGCAAAAAACAGCGTGTAGCCAGCAATCATCATTAAAAGCGGCGTCAACATGGAACCATCAATGGTTGGCCCGCCCGCCCTCACCAAACTAGCGGGCTGATGAAGGCTATTCCACCAATCGACTGAAAATTTGATGATGGGAATGTTCACGAACCCGAGAAGAGCCGTCACGCGCGCGAATTTTGCCGCGCGCGCTGGATCGCTGATCGTGTCCCAGATGGCGAGATAAGCCAGATAGATGAAAAACAGGACGAGCACGGATGTCAAACGTGCGTCCCAGACCCACCATGCACCCCATGTCGGCTTGCCCCAGAACGCGCCGCTGACCAAGGCAAGACCGGTCATTGCCAGCCCAACCGGCGCTGCAGCACGCGCTAAGGCATCAGCGATCGGATGCCGCCAGATAAACGCCATCACGCTCATCACCGCTATAAATGTATAGGCAATCGTTGCCATCCATGCAGCGGGCACGTGAATATACATCAATCGGACAGTGTCTCCCTGCTGATAGTCGGCTGGCGAGAACACCAGAGCGATCGGCAAAGCGATGACAAACAAGATCGCCCAACTCGCCAGGAGCCAAGGCGAAAGGGTCCTCGACAAGGCTTCAAACCGCGCAGGATTGGCAAAGAAATCTAACATCTTCGATGTGCCTTCTACTCAAGCCCGTAACGCAGTGCGATTATTGCGAATGGGGGCAAAATCACCAGATAAATCAGGTCAAGAGCAATCAATATAAGAAACTCGCTGCCATCAACAGCCGACCCAAGCTGAACCACATTCTGTATTGCGCCAACACCAAAAATAAGCACAGGAATTGTCGCAGGTGCCGAAAGGCACGCGCCGAGAAGACCATTCGCCCCCATACCGGCGGTTAGCGCTGCAGCAACACCGGCCCCGAGACACAGCGCCGGCAAGCCAGCGATAAATACGGCCGCGCCCTTGAATGCCAGGGCAGGTTCAATTCCAAACACAACCAGGAAAATGGGCGCGACGAGCGCGATCGGCGCTGCTGCCATAAGGAAAAGGCTGGTAAACTTGCCGGCAATATAGCCGCCCAAACTCGAGTTTTCCGCAGAGATGACCCGCAAACTACCGTCTTTCATGTCGTTCGCAAAAAGCTCAACACCGGCAAGGTTTAGAGCAAGCGCACTGCCGAGCCATAATAGTGCGGGGGCTGCGGCTGCGAGCTGCTCGCGCCCCGGCCCTAGGGCAAATGCGGTAAACATGGAGAATATGGCGAAGAAAAACAGCGCATTGAACCACCCGCCACCGCTTCTTATGGCGACACGCCCATCGCGCAGCACAATGTTTACGGCCAATGACAGCGGGGTTGTATTAGGGTCGCGGCTATCCAAGACGAACATTCCTCGACCGTAACTCTAGCCTGTCATGGGACGCGATAAGCGCCAGACCGCCACGGTCCTGGTGCGCAGCTATTGCCCCCGTCCAGGCCTCGACGCCATCACGGTCCAATGATGCTGTCGGCTCATCAAGCAACCAGACTGGCCGCGCCGCAATGAGAGCACGTGCCAGATCCAAACGCCGTCGCTGACCAGCGGAGTATCTGTGAACCGGTATGTCCTGAGCCGCTGAGAGCCCTGCCTGACCCAGCATGTCAGTCACCATCTCATTGTTGTCAACGCCATAGATACGCGCCCAGAACCTCAGATTTTCCCGGCCAGACAATGTCAGTTTCGCCGGCGTTTCATGACCAACGAATGTCATTTCCGGCGTTAACCGCACGCCATCTCCAGATGCCCCCGCCGACGACCAATGAATTTCCCCGGCGGCCAAGGGGACAAGCCCGGCGATTGCCTGAAGCAGGCTTGATTTGCCACATCCATTGCCACCGAAAAACTGCAATGCCTCTCCAGAGCTTGCACATAGCGTTAAGCCGCAAAGAACGGGCTCTCCGCCGCGCTCAATGTCCGCGTCTTTGATATCCAATCGCAATTGGCCGAACGCCATCGGCTTCCTTCCCTCGCTGGGGCCTGATCCTGATACCTAAAAGAGGAATTCGACGCCAATTTCAAATGTATTGCACGTGCATCATGACACAATGCAATAGAGCACCTATATCTCGATCTCGTAAGAAACCAGACGGATATCGACATGAAGCCAGTAAAACGAAGCAAACGCATTGCCTATCTCGCAGCGGGGGCTGGTGCATTAGGCGCCGCGGCGTTTCTCATCCTGTCGGCATTGGAACAGAACGTTGCGTATTTCTACAGCCCGTCGGAACTGGATAGCGCTTCACGAAACGCACCGCGCATCCGGCTTGGCGGCCTGGTCGCTGCGGGGACCGTAATGCAGGGCGACAATGCCGAGACCCGGTTTGACGTTACCGACGGCGCAGCAACAGTGACAGTGCGTTATGTTGGTATTCTTCCCGACTTGTTTCGCGAGGGCCAAGGTGTCATCGCGCAGGGGCGCTTTTCAGACAATAACATTTTCAAAGCCGATATTATCCTGGCGAAACACGATGAAAATTATAAGCCACGCGAATTAGAAGAAGCACTGGAACGCGCATCGAAGGGGGCTCACCCGACATCGACACCGTAAGCAGTCGTACCAGATAAGACTGATCAACCGCCGAGGCGCGATCACGGGGCCACTCTGATCGATTTAGCGTGCGCCATGAACGCGCCCCTTCGGTGCCCGCGCCGTCCTGCCCCCCTTGCAAAACCTGCGGCCAAATAGCGTAACGGGCTGCACCGGGTGTTTTTCTCCGGTGCAACCGCGCGGATTCAATGGTATCCAAAAGAAACGCCCAGACTTACGGGCCGCAAATTCTTCATCGCTTATTGGAGCGCCATTATGACAAACCTTAAGGGCAAAACGCTATTCATCACCGGCGCGTCCCGCGGCATCGGGCTTGCCATAGCCAAACGGGCCGCAAAAGACGGGGCGAATATTGCCATTGCGGCGAAAACCGCCCAACCCCACAAACACCTTCCCGGCACGATCTATACGGCAGCAGAGGAGATTGAGGCCGCGGGCGGCAAGGCCCTACCCCTGATCGTTGACATCCGCTCAGAGGAGCTTGTTGACGAAGCGGTCGCCAAAACCGTCGACACCTTTGGCGGCATCGATATCTGCATAAACAACGCATCCGCCATTTCCCTTACCGGTACGCTGGACACCCCCGTTAAGCGTTGGGACCTGATGCATCAGATCAATTCACGCGGCACCTTCCTCGTCACCCAAAAGTGTGCGCCGCATCTGAAAAAATCTGAAAACCCGCATATGCTGACATTATCACCGCCCCTGGACATGAGCCCGAAATGGTTTGCGCCGCACGTGGCCTACACAATGGCCAAATACGGCATGTCAATCTGCGTGCTGGGCATGGCGGAAGAATTCAGGCAGGACGGCATCGCCTGCAACGCGCTGTGGCCACGTACCGCGATCGCCACCGCCGCGGTGGAGTTTGCGCTCGGCGGCGATGCCATGATCAAAGGATCGCGTACGGTCGATATTCTTTCGGATGCAGCGCATATGATCCTGACCAAACCGAGCCGGGAGTTCACCGGCAAGTTCATTATCGATGACACGTTTTTATACGAAAATGGCGTGACGGATTTTGAACAATACCGCGTCGATGCAAGCCGCAAACTATTTCCGGATTTCTTTGTTCCAACCGAGGGATATCCAGCTCCGCCAGGCGTGTCGGAAACAATGCATCTGGAAGGAAGCATGACGAACTGATCAAGCTCGTCCACACCGAGGATACTTCAGGCCAATTGCATTACGGGCTAAAGGTATCCAGTACAAAACGTATTCCGTTTGCTGAATTTCGACCCCGCCCCTTAACCAATAGGTCAAGACGCGCAGAACATGGCAGAAGTCTTATTCTATCATCTGGAACATGCGCGCCTTGACGACGTTCTGCCAGGTTTGCTGGAGAAAACCCTGCAACGCGGTTGGACGGCCATCGTGCGCGCTGGCACAGACGAGACGATCAAGCGATTAGATGAATGGCTGTGGACCTATCGCGATGATAGCTTTTTACCTCATGGTGCCGACCCGGCCCCTGAGGTCGCAGCGCGCCAACCCATATGGCTCACGACCACAACCGAGCGGCCGAACCATGCAGACCTTTTATTTGTCGTTGATCGCGCGGAATTCCACATGGATGAGATCAACGAATTCCAACGCTGCGTCTTAATTTTCGACGGCCAGGACGAGACCGCTTTGTCCGGCGCCAGAGCATTCTGGAAGTCGGTGAAAGCGACCAAAGCGGACGCAACCTACTGGCGACAGAACCAGAGCGGCCGCTGGGAAAAACAAGCATAAATAAGGACGCAGTTCACGACAACGGGCGGCAAATAACACCGCCCGTCATCGCTAAAACATCGCCCGGAAAACTATTGTTTCATCCCGCAGGTATTATCCAACCAGTCAATCATGGCCGGATACAT
>SHAI01000105.1 GCA_004213235.1 Parvularculaceae bacterium | reverse complement strand
ATTGTGAAGGGACTCAACCTCGGTACGTAGCGCATCCATATATCCGATAAGGCCGTGCTTGGCCGCGCAATAAGCTGTCCGTAAGGGAACGCCAATTCTGCCCGCAACAGAGCTAATCGCAACGATATGTCCGCCGCCAGCAGCGGCCATTTTAGGTAGCTGTAACTGGGTCAGCCAAATTGGTGCCATCAGGTCAATGTCCAGAAGCGTGCGGTAAACCTCCGGGCTTGTCTCCTTGGCAATGCTGCGCTGACTGATCCCGGCTTTATTAATCAACAGATCAACTTTTTGATTCCACGCCCACGCCTGATCCGCGACACCTGCAAGGCTGTAAAATCCGTTGCCTCGAATAGGAGGGCCATTCAGTCTGTATCGAGATCGTCTGCGACGGCCTAAAGCGCGTCCACGCCCCGGCCGAACAGGATTAACGCAGCACCCTCATCCGCGAACGCCCGCGCAGTCGCCTCGCCAATGCCCGAAGACGCGCCAGTGACCCAGGCCACCTTTCCTGCAAACCGTTTTATATTTAACTCCGTTTTCATTCTGGATCAGCACAGACTAAATACGCCGCCAAAATACGCCAACCTTACGGGCCGTTTCGAACTATGACCTATTTCGAACCATGGCCCGCTTCTAATCATGACAATGGCGCTTTAGCCATGTTGGTCAATGCCTTCCGCCAGTATCGAGATGGAGTATCGAGATGGAGTATCGAGATGGAGTATCGAGATGGAGTATCGAGCATTGCAGCACTGGCGATATCAAAAGACAAAATCCCGACTACAAATAGGGCGAACAGATATCTAACTATTTTTCCCATGGGCGGAACGTCACCAGGAAATTACGACACTCATACGACGCAGCTATGGCGAATTGCAGGTGGATTGGCATTGAAACATAACCCATGAACGCAAAGTGGCCCCGGGGCGTTTCGGCAGTCTTTGGTGCCAGACATGGTTCTGATCCGGTGAAATGCCGTATTTCCACGATGAGCGGCGCTGGACAGGGCTAAAATTCTGCCGTTGAACGCCCATATGTAAGATATGCAAAGACACCAAATTCCCCCGATCTACGGCCATCCTCTGACAGATGAGAGCGAGATCACACCTGTTTCCCTTATTCTCAATGTCCTCTGGTTGATCTGCGGCGGCGTAGCAGCTGCACTTGGCTGGTTTTTGGCTGCCTTCATCCTGGCTATCACAATAATTGGCCTGCCATGGGCCCGCGCGGCATTTGACATCGGGTTTTATACCCTTTGGCCATTTGGTGTCCGCGCAGCTCCAGCCGGCGTAATCGCGCCAGAGGAAGAAATTTTCGGTGGCGCGCTCAGCACCGTTGGCAATATAATATGGCTGGTTCTGGCCGGTTGGTGGCTCGCGGCTGGACACTTGTTCGCCGCACTTCTTTTCGCCATCACGATCATTGGTCTGCCGTTCGCCTGGGCGCATATCAAACTCGCCGGTTTCGCCCTTTGGCCGGTTGGACGCCGGCTTGTATCATCCCTTTAGGTAGACGCGGAAGAAAAGCGCGGCATTCGCGCCACGACGCGACATATTTTCCGCCGTAGAATACCGAAAATGGCTACCGCGAAGGGGCAGCACGCGCTACTTTCGAAACATGCAACGGAAAAAACTGCGTGATCTTAGAAATGGATCGGGGCTGGCGCTTGTCGCTGCTTTGGTTGTGTATTCCTCCGGTGTGGCACACGCTGCACCGGCCGCTTCTACACAGACTTCAGACTTCACGATCGGTGCTGAAACGGAAACCAGCGGCACGGCAATAACCGACCCGCTTGCTATGGGCCCGCCAGCCATACCAGAGGCAATTAATGAAGGGCGCGCCTGGAAAGTCCATAAGACCGAATGGGATGAAAACGATGAAGCCGGCTATGCGGCGTTTGTCCAGGCAATTGGCTGGTCTAACTGCACCTCGCTTTCCAGTTGCCTGAAAAGCGCGGCGAACCCTTACCGCCACACCGATACGCGCAGCTTTTCCGGTGACTGCGCTGACATGGCTTATACCCTGCGCGCCTATTATGCATGGAAAAACGCCCTTCCCTTTTCCTACCAAAGCGCCATGCGAACCGCGGATGGCAGCGGGGAAGATATTCGCTATTCCAGCAATGGAAATATTGTCGCCGGCAGACGAAATGCCATTGGCCCCCGACCGGTTGATGCCCCCGGTTTTATTGGCCGCATGCCCGGTGAGGTATCAACGGCAATGTTCCGCACGCACCCTGAAACTGGTGGTGGACGCGCGTTCGATGATTTCTATCCCGTCAAAATCAATCGCGACGCGGTTCGTCCCGGCGACATTGCCTATGACATTTTCGGTCATGTCGGCCTCGTCTACGATATTTTAGAAGATGGACGGGTGTTGATTATTGCATCGCACCCGGATCTTTCTGTTACCCGCACGGTCTTTGGTCGAAACTTCCTGCGTGCACAACCCGCACTTGGCGCCGGGCTAAAAGCATGGCGCCCGATCAAGCTCGTCGGCGCGACCAAAAGTAATGATGGTTCATATATCGGCGGTCGCATCCGCGCGGCCAAAAATGAAGACCTGCCAAACTATTCCACAGAGCAATTTCTCGGCACCCATCCCAGCCCAAATGGTGACTGGCGTCTGGGTGAATTTAAATATGATGGGCTTTTGGTCGATTATTACGACTATGTGCGCCTGTCGCTGGCTGCACCGCGCTATCAATTCAATCCCGTTACCGAATTACGCGATGGCCTCGAAGCGCTATGCGGTGCCATCCGCGACCGCAAATATGCCGTTGACGCTGCCCGGTCGGCGAAAATCCATTTGAAATCCCATCCTGCCAGGCTTCCCCCCAACATCTATGGTACTTACGGGACGTGGGAGGAATATTCGACACCATCGCGCGATGCGCGCCTCAAGGTTGCATTCATCGAATTACGTCGGCGCGTTGAACGGCTTGTGAACGATTATCGTAACGGCGTATCGCGGGTTGCCTATGATGGTGACGATCTGGCTGGCGACCTTATCGACGTATTTGAAACGGAACGAGCCCAATGTGTGTTCAGCTATTGGCGTACCGACGGCAGCCGTGTTGGGCTGGACCTGGCGCACGTGATGTATCGATTATGGGATCTATCATTCGATCCTTATCACTGTCCCGAACGGCGCTGGGGGGCCATGGGTGCGGAGCTCGCGACGTGTTCCGACGATCAGACCAAAACGGCGTGGTACAACGCTCAGCGGTTTTTACGCTTCCAGGCAGAACGCACTTATAATATCCGCATGGATTTCACCCTTGATGAGCTGAAACCTCCAGCGCTTGCCTCCCCACGACAGGGCGGACTGGGCGTTGACGCACCGGCAGATGCAAACATCCTTGCATACCTCAATTCGCTCGAAAGCGCAGACGGCGAGAAACCACCACTTCTCATGGCGAAAGGGCAAACGGGTGAGCTGCTAACGAAGGCGGCGGGTGACCAGTTCAATGAACCCCGCTTCCCGGAATGGCACTATAAAATCCTGAACAAATGGACGGCACCCAAGACAATATCTGCGGCGGAATAGGCTTCGGTAATAAGAACCATTTCGGCCGGATTTTTTTGTGTTCATGCGTCAGCACCAAGCGTACGGTGCGGCAGAATGCGCCAAGCAAACTTCTTGCAGGATAGATCGCGCACCCCACGTCACTCGTATAGACAACATTCGTATCGTAAATGTTGCTGATTAGGACCTCGTTATGTCGACATTTATGTTCTTTCTTATCCCCATCGCCCTTATCGCGACGGCATTGATCCTGGGTGTCGGGATTTATTCCCTGGGCAAAGGCGGCGCGTTCGCCAAAGAAAATAGCAACCGACTGATGCGATACCGGGTTGCGGCCCAGGCTATTGCCATCGGCATCATGGCGCTATTTTTGATGTTGATCGGAAAAGGTCCGGGAAGCTGAGGCCACTGGCCAATAAAGAGGTGCCAAGCCTTATTGTTTCGGCGGCGCAGCAGAGATATGTTCCGGCGCAAGATCCAGGGATGATGGTTCAGGTCGATCAGCGCCGAGCGTACTGTAACGGGTGATGCATATCATCGCCCACACCCACTTCGTCGCACAAGTCGGCGAGCGGCGCGCTTGACCTAGACAGTCATACCCGAAGATCGCTTAATTCCGCGCTGAAGGTTTTCAGCGAGATTTCGAAAGTGAAGGAAGCCAGATGAAAGTCCTCGTGCCCGTCAAGCGCGTGGTCGACTACAATGTGAAGGTCCGTGTGAAGTCGGACGGCACTGGTGTCGAGCTCGCAAATGTCAAAATGTCGATGAACCCTTTCGACGAGATCGCCGTCGAAGAAGCGGTGCGCTTAAAAGAAGCAGGCACCGCGACGGAAATTGTTGTTGTGTCGATCGGGCCGGAAAAGGCGCAAGACCAGATCCGCCAAGCGCTCGCCATGGGTGCAGATCGCGGTATCCTGATCAAGACCGAGGCGGAAACGGAACCGCTTGGCGTGGCAAAACTGTTAAAAGCGGTTTGCGGTGAAGAAAACCCTGAAATCGTTATCATGGGCAAACAGGCTATTGATGACGATGCGAACCAGACCGGGCAAATGCTTGGTGCGATGCTGGGTTGGGCTCAAGGCACATTCGCCTCCAAGGTCGAACATGCTGACGGGAAACTGAATGTCACGCGCGAAGTGGATGGCGGTCTGCAAACCGTCGCCCTGAACCTGCCGGCTATCGTCACGACGGATCTGCGCTTGAACGAGCCCCGCTACGCGTCGCTGCCAAATATTATGAAAGCGAAGAAAAAGCCCCTCGACGTCAAGGAAGCGGGCGATTACGGCGTTGATATCGCCCCGCGACTGAACGTTCTTAAAGTTGCCGAGCCCGCGCAGCGCGAAGCTGGTGTGAAGGTGGAGAGCGTCGCAGAACTTGTCGACAAACTAAAGAATGAAGCGGGAGTACTCTAATGGCGATCCTTATCCTGGCTGAACACAGCAATGATGCTCTCTCAGACTCCGTTCTGAAAACCGTTACCGCGGCAAGCGCCATGGGCGGCGATATTGATATCCTCGTGGCCGGTGAAAATGCCGGCGGTGCTGCTGAAGCGGCTGCGAAGATTGACGGCGTGCGCAAGGTTCTGCACGCGGACGATCCGACCTACGCAAAACGCCTGGCCGAACCAATGGCAGCCCTGGTAACCTCTCTTGCCGGCGGTTATGATGCGTTCGTCTCGCCAGCAAGCGCGAATGGTAAAAACATCATGCCCCGCGTCGCAGCGCTGCTCGACGTAATGCAAATTTCCGACATCATTGCCGTTGATGGGCCGGATACTTTCCAGCGGCCAATCTATGCGGGTAACGCCATCGCAACGGTTCAGTCCACCGACGCAAAGAAAGTCGTCACTGTTCGGACCGCATCCTTTAAAGCGGCGGGCGATGGTGGCCAGGCCACCATTGAAACATTGGCGACGGGCGATAACCCGAACATATCGTCATTTGTCAGTGAAGAATTGACGAAATCTGATCGCCCGGAGCTGGCGTCAGCGAAGATTGTCATTTCTGGCGGGCGCGCGCTTGCCTCTACGGAGAACTTTGAAAAGTTCATTTATCCGGTTGCGGACAAGCTAGGAGCTGCCGTTGGCGCTTCTCGTGCAGCTGTTGATGCTGGCTATATGCCGAATGACTATCAGGTGGGTCAGACCGGTAAAGTGGTGGCACCAGAGCTTTACATTGCCGTTGGTATTTCCGGCGCAATCCAGCACCTTGCGGGCATGAAAGACTCCAAGGTGATCGTCGCCATCAATAAGGATGAGGAAGCACCAATCTTCCAAGTCGCCGATTACGGTCTTGTTGGCGATCTCTTCCAGATCATGCCTGACCTCGAAACGGCTCTGTAGCAAGAAGCCTCAAACAACCGCGTTGTTTGCACGCGGGTTTTTCCCAAGCACGAAACGCGTCTGCTTAAAGGCAGGCGCGTTTTATTTTGTTGCCCCATCTCGTGATATACTAACGATAGGTTTTGCGTCGCAACATAAACTGCGCCATAGTGCGATACGCTTCCGGATTAATCGACAGCATGGTTCTGAGCATCAAAAACGTCGGCATTGTTGGCATCGGACAAATGGGAACCGGTATTGCCCATGTTTTTGCCGGTGCCGGTTTTCCCGTGTCACTGTTTGACATCGCGCCAGAAAAACCTGATGCGGCGCGCGGACAAATTGACGGGTATCTCAGGAAAGACGTTGCTGCCGGTCGTATTACAGACGAGATGCGCGCGGCGACGATGGCTCGGCTCACGCCAGTCGACACAATCGATGATCTGTACGCGTGCGACCTGATCATCGAGGCCGTTGCAGAAAATGTTGCTATCAAAAAGCGGCTGTTTAACGAATTGCAAGGCCGGCTCAAGGACACGGCCATTCTGGCGACCAATACCTCGTCAATTTCTGTGACGACACTTGCCGAGGCCACCGATCGGCCACACGCTTTCCTTGGCGTGCATTTCATGAACCCGGCCCCGTTGATGCAATTGGTGGAAATTATCCGCGGCGTAGGAACCAGCCGCGAGACCTTTGAAACGACACGGACACTTATAGAGGCCCTCGGTAAAACCATCGCCGTGTCTGAAGACTTTCCCGCTTTCATCGTCAATCGGCTCTTAATGCCAATGATCAATGAAGCAGTATTCTGTCTTTATGAAGGTGTCGGCACGGTCGAAGCGATTGACCAGGCCATGAAACTGGGAGCCAATCATCCCATGGGCCCGCTTCAGCTCGCTGATTTTATTGGGCTGGATACCTGTCTTTCGATTATGCAGGTTCTTTATGAAGGCTTGTCGGACACCAAATACCGCCCATGCCCGCTGCTTGAAAAATATGTTGAGGCCGGATGGCTTGGGCGAAAGACGGAGAAGGGTTTCTACGACTATTCCGGCGTTGGGGATCCGACACCAACCCGCTGAACACAATGGGGACCATTTAGCTGCAACCAGTGTCTGCGCGCGGTTTTAAGCGGGCAAAGAGATCATTTTTGTCTGACCCGTTTAGTTGGGCCACCTTAGCCAACACTAAGCACAGCAAACCAAAAAGAAATCCGCCTACGGTAAAAACCGATGCGCGGATTTCTAATACAATTTTCTAAATACGGCCGACTTATCCCTCAGCTGCCTCATCGTCTCCCTCACCCCCCTTGAGGGTACGAAGCTTTTCTTGTTCTTCAGAAATTCGCGTTTCGAATTCATCGCAATTTCCGTCGCCCTGCAAGCGGCACACCTGAAGCTGGGTGCGCAAGCGCTCGATATTATCTTCAGCCGCTTCGATATTCTGTTGACGTTCGAGGCGATCCTGCGCGTCCTCGGTTGTATCGATCGCGTTCAGATAGGTTATCCAGTCTATCGCCTGCCGCCGTGACCTCTCATAACGCGCAGCGTTTCGAAACGCTGCACGCGCACGTGCACGCGTTGCGCGATCGCCGGGGCCGGCCTGGCTAAATCGCGCGGTGCCCAGGAGCATCCACGCATCGCCGGTTTGATCAGACTTCATGCCGCCCTTATTGAGCGCTGTGGTCAGCGCGCGTTCCGCTGATGCATATTGTTCGTCAGCCAGTAACACCTGACCTAGCCGGTAGGACAACTCACCCTTGTCAGAAAGACCCGCCGCTTCACGAAGAACCGGAATAGCGCGTTTATGCTCTCTCGACTGACTAAACAATTGCGACAGCAAGATCAGGTTGTCGAGGTCCCGCTCCACGCGACCGGCCGCCATTTCACGTTCGAGAAGCGTAGCGCCACGGTACGGGTTTTCATTGAAGGAATAATAGTTAACCAGGGTTATGATTTCGGCTTCTTTGTCCAACAAGCCAGCACGATAGGCTACCTCAAGAACGGCAAATGCTTCCTTGTCACGACCCGTTGTGTTGTATAGCCCCGATAGCTGCACCCAATAGGCCTTTTCACCCGGGAAGATGTTGATGATACGCTCGAGGAGCACACCCCGCTTCGTATCTTCTGAAAGTTCCGAGTAGATTAGATTCAAAAGGTCGTAATCGCCCTTTTTGTTCTCGCTACCGCGCAATTGGAGAACGCGCTCGGCATTTGGCATTGCCGCGCGATAGTTCGCGGGTTCAATTTGAATGTAAGCCGCAGCCAGAAGATAGTACGCATTAGCATCGACTGTTTCGCCAGCAGCCTGGGCCGCGCGGATCCACTCGTTGAGGCCCCTAATCGCCTGCTGGTAATCCTCGAGCTGGAAATAGATTTGCGCGATGAAGAAACGAAGCTGGTTATTCCGCTCCGGAGGCAAACCGTTAGCAGACAAAGCGCTCTTAAAGGCCTGTAGCGCGCCCCGATAATTCGCTAAATTAACCTGGATCGTCCCAAGAATCTCATAAGTCGTTGACTTGTCAAAAGCCTTCATGCGATCGCCGCGCTGCGCAAGAAGCTGATTCACCTGAGCGCGTGCATCCTGGAACCGTTCCTCCTGGATCGCCGTGAAAACTTCCTGGAGCACACGGGCAACAGCCGGATCCAGCGTCTCGGACCGCCGACGGCGCGGTTCCTCATCATTGTCCTGCGCATAGGCCGGAGTGGGCGTGGTGACCACGACGCTACCAGTTCCAAACGCAATACTCGCGCCTAAAAAGAAGCTGGCGATTTGTTTTTTAAGTCCCATGATCGTCTCGCCTTATCGTCATCAGTTGGCTTGTGTC
>SHAI01000104.1 GCA_004213235.1 Parvularculaceae bacterium | reverse complement strand
GGGCGTGTGACCTCGCCAGTCAGCACATTATTTTCAATCAATAATTCATTGGCGACATGGGTGTCGAAGCCAACCGCTTCGGCAATCCGGGAGGTGAAATAGGTAAATCCACCCGATGCGAGGATGCAAATCGCACCATGGGCTTTCATCGTTTGAACCGCGCAGCGCCCGCCCGGTGTCAACTTGATCCGTTCCCGGAATGCAGTCTGGAGTGTATCCTCATGAAGGCCGGAAAGGCGCGCAACGCGCGCCGTGAGGGACGCCTCAAAATCAAGCTCGCCGCGCATAGCCTGTTCAGTGATCGCGGCAATCTCGTCCTTAATGCCGGCAAAGTCGGCAAGTTCATCGATACATTCCTGCTCGATAATAGTTGAATCCATGTCCGCAATGAGAAGGCGTTTGCGCCTTTCATTTCTATGCAGAATATTTACGTCGATTGGCGCAGCGTCAATGGCCGGGGCAATTTGTTGCAAAACACTGCCGTGAGTGTCTCGTATCGGCATTTCGCAGGCAATACCGGGTTGCAAAATGGTCCATTGCGGGGCGATATTTGCCGCAGCGGCAACATCGCGCATGACCGTCGGCGTTATGGCCGGTTCGGCGGGGTTGCAGATGAGGCTGATGACGCTATCAGACATTCCGATGCCAGATGATTTGAATTTACAAACGGGACGAACAATCCTTATCGCAGGGCCGACGGCGAGCGGCAAGACCGCCACGGCGTTATCTCTGGCGCGTTTAATCGAGGGGGCGGCAGAAATCGTGAATGCCGATGCGATGCAGGTCTATCGCGATGTGCCGATCTTGTCGGCACAGCCGACCCTGGCGGAGCGCGGTGATGTCCCGCATCATTTATTTGGATATCTAGCGGCAGCCGACCGCTGCTCTGCAGGTCGTTGGGCGCGTGATGCGGGAATGGTTCTGAAAAAGGTATGGGCCAGGGGGGGTACTGGCATCATTGTTGGCGGAACCGGGCTTTACTTTCGGGCGCTCACTGATGGCTTATCGGAAATTCCAGACATTCCCGATGAGGTGAAATCAGCGGGGCAAAAACGCCTGTCAGAGATTGGTGTGGTGGCCTTTCGGGCCGAAGTTCTGGCCCGCGATCCAGCAATGTCGTGGATCAAGGAAAATGATCTACAGCGCCATTTGCGGGCATGGGAAGTCGTTGAAGCGACCGGCCGGCCATTATCGGCATGGCAAGAAGATGCGCCATCGCCGATCGTGCCAGTGCCTGAGGCACGTATCGTCCTGGCACCACCGCGCGAGGCGCTTTATCAGCGCTGTAATGCGCGTTTCGACCAGATGATGAATCACGGTGCGCTTCAGGAGGCTGAAACCCTCCTCGCGCAGGGGGTGTGCGATGATTTGCCGGTGATGAAGGCGCTCGGCGCGGCAGAGCTGATGGCCCATTTGCGCGGAGACATAAGCCTGCTCGATGATGCAATTGATCGGGCCAAAATGAACACGCGCCGTCTCGCCAAACGCCAGCTGACATGGTTTCGCAATCAAACGGCAGATTGGCCACGGGTAGAAACCAGCGATCAAGCCGTCCAGTCTCTTTCCGCGCAGTTGGCCGTTTGACCAAAGCTGGGGACATGATCCTCAGCGAGTTTAAATTGCCATACGTTCTTGCGATCGTTATCGACAAGCACGCAGTAGGAAATTGCGCCTGCTTTGATGGCGGTCGCCAAAATGTCTTGGGTACGCTGGTTTATGGGTGTGTGGTTGCAGCGAATGGCTCGGTTCCTGTCCGGGATGAACACGCGGACAGCGACATCTTTGGCGGCGACGTTCCTCGTCCTCGGATTTTTGTTCACCATGTTGGTCTTCGGCCAGCGCTTCTTCAATCTGGGTGAGGAAGGCGGTCTTTTCCTCCTTTTCGAAACCATTGCCACATCGCCTTTTGCCATTTTTGGCGTGATTGCGGTTTACGCCATTTTGGCTCTGACAGGTTTCCCGCAGGTCCTGTTGATCACAGCAACCATATTTTGGTTTGGCCCCTGGAATGGAGCAGCTTATGCGTGGCTCGCGACCATGGTGAGCGCGTCACTCACCTTTGGAATTGGCCGATTTCTCGGCGGTGATTGGGTGCACAGGCTCGGCGGGGAGCACACTGCCGGGCTGATTTCATTTTTGCATCGGCGCGGCATTGTCGCCTGTGCGCTTATCCGTGTTGTGCCATCGGCGCCCTTCATTGTGGTCAACGGCGCAGCTGGGGCGGCTAAAATTCCCCTGTGGAAATTTTGGGGTGGTTCGGGCGTTGGCATTATTCCAAAAATCGCCTTCATTGCGGTCCTTGGGGCGGTCGCGCCAGAACAACTCAGCTTAAAAGATGGCACAATTGGGGTATCAACCTATCTTGCCAATCTGCAGCCAATTCACATTGCTCTCGCGACGGCGGTCATTGCCCTATGGATCGCCTTGATGATGGTGGCGCGCCGGGTCTATTTAACCATGCGGCATCGCGATGGTATCGCCCCGGATTCATAAACGTCTCGCGGGAACGATCGTTAAGCGATGAGAACGAAACTTGAATTTTTGGCGTATGCCGCAGGAAAATCCGACTATCAACGAAACTGAAAACGGCCTTAATAAGATTTTCGAACAAATTAGTTTGTTGACGATTTGCGAACGCATTAACGTTAAGAACGTTGATGGTAAGAATACAATCGACGTTAGGAATTGGTAATGCTTTCCACGCTGTTCGGCATGCTTTCATCAGACATGGCGATCGACCTCGGGACCGCGAACACGCTCGTGTACGTAAAGGGTCGGGGCATTGTCCTTAATGAACCATCGGTCGTGGCGGTCGAGCATCGTAATGGCCGCAAGACGGTCCGCGCTGTCGGCACCGAGGCGAAGGAGATGCTCGGGCGGACTCCCGGCGAGATCGAAGCGATTCGGCCCATGCGCGATGGCGTGATTGCCGATTTTGAGGTCGCTGAGGCAATGATCCGCACCTTTATTCGCAAGGTGCACAATCGCCGTTCTTTTGCCAGCCCGCGCATTGTGATCTGTGTGCCGTCGGGCGCAACTGCTGTGGAGCGGCGAGCCATTCAAGAATCTGCCCTGTCGGCCGGAGCGCGGAAAGTTGAACTCATTGAGGAGCCGATGGCGGCCGCTATCGGTGCGGGGTTGCCAGTTACCGCACCCACCGGATCGATGATTGTTGATATAGGTGGCGGTACGACGGAGGTCGCCGTTTTGTCGCTTGGCGGCATTGTTTACTCACGCTCAGTGCGTGTCGGTGGCGACAAGATGGATGAAGCGGTCATTGGCTATATCCGGCGCAAGTTCAACCTTCTGATTGGTGAAGCTTCAGCAGAACGCATCAAGAAGGAAGTCGGATCGGCGCTGATCCCAAGCGAGGGCGATGGTGCGTCCATCCAGATCAAAGGGCGTGATCTCATGCATGGTGTGCCCAAGGAAGTTCGGATTGGCGGGGCACAAGTTGCAGAAGCGCTGGCTGAGCCGGCAGCCCAGATTGTCGAGGCGGTAAAGGTCGCATTGGAAGCTACCGCACCGGAACTGGCCGCAGATATTGTCGACACTGGTATTATGCTGACGGGGGGCGGTGCCTTGCTGAAGGACCTTGATCAAGTGTTGCGCAATGAGACAGGTCTCCCGGTCTCTGTTGCTGACGATCCATTGTGCTGCGTGGCGTTTGGAACTGGTGAGGCCCTTGAAAACGATAAGACGATGAGGGGCGTTTTGTCGAGCGCCGTTTGACCGGTCGCCAAAATGTGGACGGCGATAAATTGCACCTGCCCACGTTTTGAGTTTTGGTGACAGGCGCGGTGCATTGTAGTGTTGGGATTACCGCGCAGAGCGGATGAGGTGAGACAAGTGATACCCACTAGGGCTGCTCGATTGGCGGTCCGAAAAATGGGGTAAATCGCGTAACAGAACCGGCGTCGCATGAATATGTTCAGTGGAGATCGACGGAACGGCTTTGGCAGAAAATCGGACGCGCCGCTGGGCGCGCTCTTGCTGTTTTTGGTGTCTGGTATTCTCTTGCTATCCAGCCTTTATGCCGCCGAAGCATCTTTGTTCCGCAAAGCGCGCGAGTCCGTTCTTGAAGCGGCTGCACCGATCCTGCCGATTTTTTCCGTTCCGGCACAATTCCTCCAAGACGTCTTTGGCAATGTCGAAGAATACTTTTTCGTCCTTGAGCAGAATAAATCCCTACGCGAGGAGATCGACGCTTTGCGTCAGTGGGAGCGCGATGCAAGGGATCTACGAGAAGTGATCGCGGCGTATGAGGCCCTTGGATATTATGTGCCGCCGCCGGATCAAAAACCGGTGAACGCCGTTGTGATCGGTGAAAGTAATGACGCTTTTGTCCATACCATGGTGGTGAATGTTGGACGGAACGATAACGTTGCGCCTGGACAGGCGGTAGTTGATGATCGCGGGCTGGTGGGGCGGATCGTCCACGCCGCACCGAATGCATCGCGGGTGCTATTACTCAAGGATGTCCAGAGTAATGTGCCTGTCTACGTGGAAGAATCTGAAGTTGAAGGGATTCTCGCCGGGCGGACCAAAGCAGAGCCTGCGATCGACTTTACGCGGTTTGATGATTTGGATCGTGTGCAGGCGGGCCAACGGGTTTTGACAAGTGGTGCAGGTGGGACGCTGCCGCGCGGTCTGGCGGTTGGAACTGTTTCGCGTGTCACCGAAAAGGAAGCGCGCGTGCGCCTTGACGCCAATTATGCGCGCACCCGAATTGTTCGCGTCATAAAATACCAGTTCCCGCTAATCCAAAATGATACTGATGGCATGGAAAACGTGGGCGATGAGCAAGATGGTTCTGTTGGCGAAGACGGCGAGGACGCTATGCCGCAGGACGCTGATATTGCGCTCGGTCAGACATCGGGCAGCGAACAACCGGCACCTCTTGTTCCGCTAGATGACAACCAGGACAACTAAAAAACATGTATGCTGCCCGTGCAGAAAATCTGTTCCATCTATTTCGCAGTGCTGCGCCGACCTTGCTCGGCGTTATGGGCGTTTTACTGTTGGCCTCCCCGATACGTTTGGCGCAAGGATATGTGCCAACGCCGCTCATACCATTAGTCGTCGTATATTTCTGGTCGATCTATAGCCCGGCAAGCCTCCCTGCGTTTGGTGTGTTTCTGATCGGGATTTTTCATGATCTGATGACCGGTGGCCCCTTAGGGTTATGGTCGACAATTTATCTGTTTACATATTATATTGTTGTCTCGCAACGGACGTATTTTCAGGGGCGTGATCAACAAGTCGTCTGGCTTGGATTCGTCACGGTTTCGGCAATAGCGTCGCTCATTCTTTGGGGTGTGATGAGTTTGCTGTCCGGGGCTCGTCTGCCGATTGGAGGTTTGGTTTTGCAAATGCTCGTGACGACCGCAATATACCCCGTTATCGCCGTTTTCTTCGCCCAGTTTCATCGGCGAATTTTGGTCGAGGGGTGATGTAATGCGCGGTGGCGGTGCGGATCCGGAAAAGAGGGAAATGTTCTCCCGGCGGGCATTCATGTTTACCAGCGGGCTCGGTGCGTTGTTTCTTGGCGTGTCGGCACGGCTTTATCATTTGCAGATCACGGCGCATGAAGATTTTGAAGCGCTTGCCTTGGAAAATCAGTTCAACAAGCGTGTCATCACACCCTTACGGGGTGAAATTGTTGACCGGTTCGGCAAGTCCCTGGCCTCCAATCGTCAGAATTTCCGTATATTGCTGGTGCCAGATGAAACGCCTGATATCGCCAGAACATTGGAAGAGATTTCTAACCATGTTCCATTGTCGCCGCAGCGGATTGACCGGATTTTGCGGGAAATTCGACGTACTGGCGGGGTCAATCCGGTGCAGGTGACAGATAATCTGGACTGGGATGAATTCGCGAAAGTGAGTTTTGAAAGGCCAAACCTGCCTGGTGCTTTACCTGAGGTAGGTGAGACCCGTAATTACCCATTAGGCTCGGCGACGGCGTTTGTCATTGGTTATGTCGGCGCGGTAACAGACCGGGACCTTCGTGCGCAGGAGACGGAAGAGGCGCGCGTTTTATTGCGTCAACCTGGTTTTAAAGTCGGGCGCGACGGACTTGAACGAACATATGAACGAGAACTTCGCGGTATCGCTGGAGAGATGCAGGTGCGTGTGAACGCCCATGGCCGGGTTCTGGAGAAGTTTGAAGATAAGGCATTGCCCTCAACGCAGGGCGAAACCCTTGGCCTTACGATCGATGGTGAGTTACAGGCCGCCGCCATGAAAGAGTTGGAAGGCGAAAGCGCTTCGGCCGTTGTAATCGATGTGGAGACGGGTGACATCCTGGTTTTTGCGTCCACACCGGCCTTTGATCCAAATCTATTTAATACCGGCATTCCCGTCGAGTTGTGGCGAGATCTGAATGAAAGTCCGTATAAGCCGCTTTTGAATAAACCGCTTGGGGGCGTCTACCCGCCAGGGTCAACCTTTAAAATGGTCACTGCGATTGCCGCGCAGCGCGCAGGTATCAAGCCCGACCATAAAGTCACTTGCCGCGGGAAGATCTGGTACGGCAATCGCTTTTTCCACTGCTGGAAGCGCGGCGGGCATGGTGACGTTGACATGAAAGACTCGCTGAAAAAGTCTTGCGATGTTTTTTATTATGATCTGGCGCGAAGGCTCGATATCGACCTGATTGCCGACACGGCAGAAAAACTGGGGCTTGGCCAAGCGTATAATCTGGGAATTCCCGGTGAAAAAGAGGGAATTGTACCAAGTCGGGAATGGAAGCGCGCATTCTATTCAAATAGTCCGGAAAATCAGAAATGGTTCCCGGGCGAGACGCTGTCAGTCGCGATCGGGCAGGGTGCGGT
Source organism: Parvularculaceae bacterium (assembly GCA_004213235.1). Lineage (GTDB taxonomy): Bacteria > Pseudomonadota > Alphaproteobacteria > Caulobacterales > Parvularculaceae > MED-G105. Next base: position 1,843 of record SHAI01000104.1, on the reverse strand, counting down.
GACGGCCACGCCCCTGCAATTGGCCGTCATGGCTGCACGCCTGGCGAGTGGCAAGCAAGTTCGCCCACGGATCGTTCGTATTGTTGGTGATACCCTTTCACCTACGCCAGAGTTCGCAGATATAGAGCTTGACCCAGCCCATCTTGATGTCGCGCGCGCTGGCATGGACGCGGTGACAAATGAAGTTGGCGGCACGGCCTATCGTTCTCGCCTGGACAAACCGGAATGGCGTATGGCCGGTAAAACCGGTACCAGCCAGGTTTACCGTATCACGGCCGCTGAGCGCGAACGCGGACTGACCAAGCCAGAGCAACTCCCATGGGAAAAGCGCGACCATGCATTGTTCGTGTGTTTCGCGCCGTTTGAAAATCCGCGTTACGCCTGCTCTGTTGTTGTCGAACATGGCATTGGCGGCAGCCGCGCGGCTGGTCCCAAGGCGCGCGAAATCATGCGTGCGGTGATGCAGAAAAACCCTGCTGCATTGCCCTCTATTGGTCCGGCGAAACTAAAGAACACCCGCATTGCGGCACGCGGGAAATAGGGGGTATTTCATGTCGTCTGTTTACCTCCCCAGCGGCCAGCGCGGCATCATGGATTACCTTGGTCGGCTTCACTGGCCTTTGATTCTTGCGCTTTTGATGATTGCCGGAACGGGCGTCTTGACGCTTTACTCCGTGGCGGGAGGATCATGGACACCCTGGGCGCTCAAACATGGTATGAGATTCATGGCCGCCATGACGCTGATGATTGGCCTTGCCTTCGTGCCAATCCGGTTCTGGATGTCGATGGCGTATCCGATTTACTTTACAGCGTTGCTGTTGCTCATACTGGTTCCGTTCATTGGCGAAATTAATATGGGCGCGCGTCGGTGGATTGAATTTGGCGGGTTTCAGTTTCAGCCATCTGAAGCGATGAAAATTGGCCTCGTGATGGGGCTGGCGCGGTATTATCATGGGCTGCGTGCAGAGCAGGTGTCACATATCTTGTATTTGGCACCGCCCCTTTTGATGATTGGCGCGCCCGTGGCGTTGGTGTTTCTTCAGCCGGATTTGGGTACGTCCATTTTGCTCGCGGCATCGGGGGCAACGATTATCTTGCTGGCGGGGCTGTCCTGGCGATTGATCTTTGCGGGGCTGGGTGCCGGCGTTGTTGCGGCGTATGGGGCGTATCGTTTCGAAATTTTGAAGCCCTATCAGCTTGAGCGGATTTTCACTTTCCTCAATCCCGATCGAGATCCATTAGGTCAGGGGTATCACCTCTTGCAGTCCAAAACGGGCATTGGTTCGGGCGGCCTTTCGGGCAAGGGATTTATGGAAGGCAGCCAGGCGCAGTTGAAATTCCTGCCGGAAATGCAGACCGATTTTATTTTCACCGTTTTCGGAGAGGAATTCGGCTTTATCGGCGCGATCTTTTTGCTGTCGCTTTATTTTGGCGTGATTTTGATGGGGGCGTCGATCGCCATGCGTTCCCGGTCCCATTTCGCGCGTTTAACCTCTATGGGTGTTGTCGTCACCTTTGCCTTATATGTGTTGATTAATACCGGCATGGTGATGGGCTTGGCACCGGTTGTCGGTGTGCCCCTGCCATTGGTTTCCAATGGCGGTACCGTCATGTTGACCATTATGGCCGGGTTCGGCCTGGTCATGAGCACACATGCAAGCCGGGAACACGAATCCAGCGCCGTAATAGGGTTAGCGCGGTAACGTGAGCGAAAACGCCCTGAGGGCTCGGTTCACGGTAATCTTTGCGCTGACCTGAGGTGCTCGCATTGAGGTGAGGGGCTGATCGAAGGGGGTTAGCTGGCTTTAGACACCAGCGCAGAGATGGCATCCCGGGTTTTGTG
>SHAI01000103.1 GCA_004213235.1 Parvularculaceae bacterium | reverse complement strand
ATGTCTCGCCGGGCGATGTCGCCGCCGCATCGCAAAAATCATCAAGTAATGGGCGCATGCCAAGGCATTTGCGCAAGGATATCTGATCCTCCGGCATCATGAAGAGAATTTTCTCTTCAAGAATTTGCGCGTAATACGGATCATTCCCGCGGCATAACCCAAGCAGCAGATCAATCTGATTGATTTCTGCAAAATCGCCCGCGTTCGCCCCGCGATAAATTTCCTTCCCGACCCTGTAGGGTTTATAATAAGGCCGCACAGAATGGAAAAAATTGCGGACGTTCAGCTGGTCGAACAAGACTTTGTTATGCCGCACCGCGCGCTCCAGTGCGGCCCTGGCTTCTTCCAACAGTTCCGCGCTACCCGTTGCAGAAACCCCCATGGGCGGTATTTTCATGAGCGCCGCACCAGCCCGCTTGAACGCCAGAATGCCGAGCAGATTGGTATCGATGAACAGTTTTTCGTCCGCAAGGGATGTAAAACGTTTTTGAATGCCATTTATCGCTTTATTATGGGTCGTAAGATGCGCGGTGGCGAAGCGCGGCACCGTGCCGATCGAAGCGGCAATGTGCATACCGAGGGCGGAGCATTCTTCAAACGGCGATTGTGCTTCACGTTCTGGATTGGTTAACTCATGACGGCGCAACGCCGCCATGAACATGCCCAGATTGCCGAGGACATCAAACGCGGCATCAAACTGTTTGTCTGTGTTCCCCTCTTCGGCAAGCGGTGAGATTAAAGCCCGCCCCTCGCGCGCCAGTTGCGCTTTGATGTCATCGCCGACGCCATCGACCTGTCCCGGGTCGGGCAAGGCAATATAAAGCTCTTCAAGCGCGGTGTTCATCTCCACAAAGGAAGACCGGATCCACGCATCGAATTGTTCAGCGGCACGGCTCATTCACATCTCCAAAATCTGACCAACGCCTCTGGATTCCCGCAGAAAAGCAAAAGACGGGAAACCCCGCGCAGCCTATACGCCAAAACCAGACCGGAGTCATAGAATGATATTTATCGCGATACACCGCCCGCGCGGGTGGCAACCTCCATGCCAATTCGTCGGTGACTTCGTCATCCGAAAGTCGATTTACAACGGTCCGGCAGGTTCACAACATGTCTGGATTAGCCAACTCAACGCCCAAAGCGACGCATTCCATGTCAATCTCCAACCTGTATGCTAAAAAGAAAATACCGAGGAGAAAGGAAGCAACTATTTTCATTTAGGCCGTGAAATGAAAATACCTGTCAGAACAGAAGCAAATAATCCAATTACCGTCACCGCAGTACTCCCCACCAAGATTTGCATCAATTCTGGTTCGAGGTCGAAACCAAAAGCGTTTGCACCGTCCAGTAAAACAATTACGCCGACAATTGCCGCGTAGGCGCACATGAAGCGAAATGCATTTGTCGCGGCTGGTTTTGCCAGATCGTTCAGGATATCAGCAGTACGGTGTTCACGCTTTAGTTTTGAGATTTCTTCTTCCAGCTCAAAATTACGACGAGCCACCTCGTGAAAACGAGACCAAATCGCGTCAGATTCTTCAGGCGTAGGAAGCCGCTTCCTCGCGGGCTGGAGGGGCGCGCGATCAATGTCTTCAAGGGTGGGAGGGTCTTGATCTTTATCAGCCACGCGAAGTTATTGCGATATTTGTGTAATGTTCTTTTATTCTGTCATTAGACAGATGAGCGTTTCTGCCGCGCTGAAGATAGGCTTCAGACCATGGCGTGTCTGGTTCATGCGTTAAATCGGAAAGTTCTTTCGCATCCATATGGCCATAACGTCGCCAAACATGTTCGACTACGGCTTGTTCTCCGGCGCTGAGTTCCGCTTCGAATTCCGACTTGGACTTGGGATCAATTAGAATACAGTTTTCGCCGCGATACCCGTGATCGCGTACATGATTCCAAATGCCACGGAATACTGGGCCATTGTCCCAAGCTTCAGGAGCCTCATCGATTAGAGCTGAATCATTAATCGCCAAATTCCAGCCGTGCGCAATGTAAGCAAGCTTCTGGATTTTCATTTGAGCCGGCCAGACAGATTCTGCGCATCGGCGAAGAAACTCATTCGCTATTGCAAGTGGTGAATGGTCCGGCATTTTGCATCTTTCCAGGTATGCTCAAGTGATTTTTGTACCGTAAGTGGGATTGCTAACATTCGCCACTGAAACGCCGACTATTGCAACTCAAAACGGATCGGAACCTGTCCAGAAGCACAATTTTCGCGCTGAGCATGTTCTTTCAGTTCTTGTTACGTTCTTTATATGGGGAAAGTTTCTCTATTGTAAAGTCACCAGAAACAAAGTGCCCGCTTAATGAGAACCTCATGCTCTTCAGCAATGGCTCGGGTTTTGATCACCTTCATCCCCATCCAAGCCCGATAGGACGGGTGTAAGCGCATTTCTTTTCTGCCGACCCGCGATGACCGCAGAACTCATCGTATTTAGCAGCTCAGACTCCCACGCCATTGCCGCCTTACTGGGCCACACCAACACCAAGACATCTGAAGTCTATACCAAGGGGGCTGAACGCTGGAAAATGGCCGCCGCTGCAATGCGGAAGTTTGAGGCCATGGATTGGTGGTGTGTACCACGGAGTGTTTTTGCGTGGGACACATTAACACTTAAATCGTTGATTTTTCTGAATATTTTAAAGGTAATTGGAGCGGGTAGCGGGAATCGAACCCGCATATTCAGCTTGGAAGGCTGCTGCACTACCATTGTGCTATACCCGCAATGCGACCCTTCACATAGCAGCGTCGCGGCGAAGTGCAAGCCTAAAGCCGGGTGCGGCGGCACCGGGCCCTTTTTGCACCATCAACCAGCTTAAATTGAGGTAACGGCGCACCAGGTTTCGAAGCTTGTGGGGTGAGATAAAAATACCCAGAGACGCATCACGTCAACTCATCGCGGCGCGGGCGGGCGTATCTCGGCGATGGGATATCAAACAGGATCGCCGCGGCGCGGATGCCAAACGTCACAAGAGCGGCGACAATCGCGGCGAGGCCGGTATCCGCGCCAGAATGCGTTGCCGCAACGTAAATGCCCGCACCGATCAAGGCGGCGGTAACGTAGATATCCTGTTTCAACAAAAGTGGTGGTTCATTGAGCAACACATCGCGCACAACGCCGCCAAAACTTGCCGTCACGCCGCCCATGAAAACGGCGATGGCCGCGGGCGCGCCGGCCTTCAAGGCCGCGTCCGCGCCCAGCACGGCAAACATGGACAACCCAATCGCGTCCGCCCAGATCAGCGCTTTCAAACGGGAGTCGAATAATGGCTGCGCCAGCGTGGCGACTATCGCACCGGCCAGGCAAACGGGAATGGCATAGGGATCATTGATCCACCAGACGGGAAAGGTACCGAGGAAAACATCGCGGATGGTGCCGCCCCCGACGCCCGTGACAAAGGCGATGAGCGCTACCCCAAACAAGTCCATATCATTGCGCAGGGCCGTCAGAGCACCAGAAACGGCAAACACAAAAAGGCCGATAGTGCTTATCGCGAAAAAGATTTCCAATGTAGTTTGCGACATATCAATCATGCAATCCGTGTACGCTCAAAGCGTGAAGAGAATTTCAGCGAACCATAACAATGCGCGGCCATGCCAGGCGCTGCGACTTTCTTTTATCTGGTGCCATCCTAGCCGGTGCTATCCTACCCGGTGCCGCGCGAACCAATGCCGCGCGCACTAACCGCCCAGGCCATCACTTGGTTTTACGAAACCCCGCGACACATAATAGAGGCCGAGAAAGCCAAACGATAACACCGCTTTCAGGGTAAAATCAGAGACCATCCAAAACGTCCAGGGCAGGCCCGACGACCAGTAAACGACAGGAAAGAAAATGACGACATGGGCAAAATAGCCCGCCAATAATCCATAGAGCGGCGCACGCCACCACGCCGCGGCACCGCGGATAATATCGTAAAGCCCCACCGCCACATATTGCCCGATCATGGCAGAGGCAACGAAAGCGCCAATGAATCGCGCGCTTGGAATGTCGCCTGGGGAAAGTGACGGGGCGAGATGGACAAACTCAACCAGGGCGGCCACCGCCGCAATGCCCCATGACGTGGTAATGACCCTTGCTGCTTCATCGCCGCCGAATCGACGGGCAATGAAAATGCCCGACATCGCGGCAAACGTCATGAAAACATGACCTTGCGTCAGCCAATTGCCTGGCCGGGCTGAGGGCAATGAAAAGAAATGATCCAGCCCCCGCACGGGCAAATCAAGCGCGAGAAAAGCGGCAATAGGGACAATCGAGAATACGAAGCTGAGCACCAGAATGCGAAGCAAACTGGAAACCAGTCGTCCAATCGCTGCAATAAATCGCCGCAACGGCGTCAACCTGTCGCGGCGGGTTTCAACCGCGGGCGCGATCTCCATAGCAAAGTCCCTATTCCACGCGTTAAGGACCTCGTCCTTTTTGCGTCGATTAGGAAGCCTTGGCGAGTTCGCGTTTGATTTTCAAGGCGCTTGGTGAGAGTGCGCCCTCATCGGCCTTCGCCAGAAAGGCGTCAAACCCACCGGCATGGTCGACAGTCCGCAGTGCGGCCGCCGTAATACGCATCTTGAAACCACGGCCCAATTTGTCGCTATGCAGCGTCACATTGCACAGATTGGGCAAAAAGCGGCGCTTGGTCCTGTTGTTTGCGTGGGAAACATTGTTTCCCGACATTGGACCGACGCCTGTTAATTCGCACCGACGCGCCATTTTCAGCACTCCGCTTGAGATAAAAGAGAGCCCATAATCGGGCAACACCAAGGGGCCAGCGATAACTCGCCGGGCCACGAAGCGCGGGGGATATTGGACCTGACAGGACCTGTCAAGGGCAATTGCCGCTAACAACCTCCCCGGCTGGGGAACTGCGTTCTTGGCAAACGAGGTTAAGGGGTAGCGAAACAGGGCCGCGCGGCTTATCTCCCTTGTCTCCGATCGGTTGTGAAGCTGTCCCTCGCCCGCAACCATAGCTTTTTGCATAGCGTGATGGAGGCGCGTGCGACATGCCGCGGTTCAGTCCGCCATCATTGAAAAATCTCGGCTCAGAGAATCGCCGTCGGCGCACCGACAGCGGTATTGTCGCCGTGCTTGGGCCGACCAATACAGGCAAGACCTATTTCGCCATAGAGCGCATGCTCGCCCACAGAACGGGGATGATCGGCCTGCCCCTGCGGCTGCTGGCACGCGAAGTATACGACAAACTTGTCCTGAAAATCGGTTCGCGCGAGGTGGCGCTGGTGACGGGGGAAGAGAAAATCATCCCGCCAAATCCGCGCTACTGGGTCTCAACTGTTGAAGCAATGCCCCTTGATCGGGACGTTGAATTTCTTGCAGTGGACGAGATTCAACTCGCTGCAGACCCGGAACGCGGACGGGTGTTTACCTCTCGCCTCCTCCACGCCAGGGGCACCATCGAAACCATGTTTATCGGTGCGGGAACCATGCGCCAGATCCTGTCGCGCTTGCTGCCCGGTATTGAGTTCTACGAGAAGGCCCGGTTCTCCGAGCTAAGCCATATTGGCTCAAAGAAGATCTCCCGCCTGCCAAGACGCGCCGCGATCGTGAGCTTCTCTCTCGACAGTGTCTATTCCATCGCCGAATTGGTCCGTCGCCAGCGGGGCGGCGCGGCGGTTGTGCTTGGTGCCTTATCGCCGCGCACCCGAAATGCCCAGGCCGACCTCTATCAGAGCGGTGAGGTGGATTACCTCGTTGCGACCGATGCCATTGGCATGGGCCTTAACATGGATATTGATACCGTCGCCTTCGCCGCCAGGCGCAAGTTCGATGGACGCCAGGTCCGGGATTTGCAGCCCGGCGAGCTTGCCCAAATCGCCGGAAGGGCCGGAAGGCACATAAAAGAAGGGTCATTTTGCACAACAGGCGAATGCCCGGCACTAGATGAAGAAGTCACCGAAGCAATTGAGAACCACGACTTTTCGCCCGTTGAAGCGCTGCAATGGCGAAATGAAACACTGGATTTTTCAAGTATAAATGCGTTGCAGAAATCACTCGACAGACCCTGCCCTAGCGAGCTTTTCCACCGGGCGCGTACCGGGGAAGACCACGCCGCCCTTGGCCGCTTGAGCGCGCGCGACGACATTGTTGAGCGCGTCAATGGCATCGCTGGCGTCGCTCTTCTCTGGGATGTTTGTCAGATACCAGATTTTAGGAAGACGTCCGTTGATGAGCACGCCCGGATTCTTTCTGAGGTATATCAGGCGATCGTCGATCATGGCCGGCTGCGCGATGACTGGCTTGCCGCGCGGATTGAGCCGCTGGACCGGACCGATGGCGATATCGACGCCATATCCACCAGAGTGGCTTATATCCGGACCTGGACATATCTGACGAACCGTTCCGGCTGGATTGAGCGCGCCGACTATTGGCAGGAGCGCACACGCTCGATAGAAGATGCATTGTCCGACGTTCTTCATCAAAAGCTAACGCAACGATTTGTTGATCGACGTACGTCAGTTCTGTTGAAAAAATTGCGTGATGACGCACCGCTGCTTGCAGGCGTCAATGAAGATGGAGAAGTTATCGTGGAAGGCCAATTTGTCGGCCGCCTTATCGGATTTCAGTTTATACTTGATCCGCGTGCAAAGGGCCTGGAAGCAAAACGTGTTCGGCAAGCGGCGGAAAAGGCGCTGACACCGGTGCTTGCTACCCGCGCGGCAGCATTGGCAAATGCCGGGCCGGATGAACTGAACCTGCGACCAGACGGAAGCATTTGGTGGCGGCGTGCGCCAATCGCGCGGCTCAGCAAGGGGCCAACGCCATACCGGCCGGAACTCAATATTTCCGACCTGGATGCCATCAGCGCGACATTGCGGGTACGGGTTCAAGATCGGCTGTCAGATTTTCTGGCGGCACGAATCGAGAGCCAGCTTGGCGACATCCTGAAACTCAAACAGGCCGTCGACAGTACAGACGAGAACGAGCTTTCAGGCCTTGCCCGCGGCATCGCCTTCCGCTTGATCGAGAATTTCGGGGCAATGTCGCGTGCACCACTGGCGACAGAACTAAAACAATTACCGCAAAACGAACGAAGTAAACTGCGCAAACTTGGCGTTCGATTCGGCGAGTATACCTTGCACATGCCGTCATTGTTAAAGCCCGGCCCAGCCAGCCTGTTGACTTTGCTTTGGGCGCTCTGGACCGAAAAGAACGCCGCTGATTTTGAGCCACCAAAGGCGGGCCTTGTCTCTCTTACGCTGAATAAAGACCTGCCCCACGCCTATTATTACGCGTCAGGCTATCGCCCATCTGGCGAGCGTGCGGTTCGAATCGACATGCTGGAGCGTCTTGCCGGGTTGATCCGAACGGCGCGTGAAGCAGGCAATGCGCGCGAAGGTTTTGAAACCAGCCAGCAAATGATGTCCTTGGTCGGATGCTCCGGGGACGAATTTGAGAGCATTCTGAGATCGCTTGGTTATCGCAAGCAAACGGTTAAACGCCCGCGCCCGGTAACAGACACCCCCCCCGAAGCCTCGCCGGTTGCCAATCCTTCAAACCCGGTGCCAGCGGAAACCAACATGCCCGCTGCACCAGCGATAGAACCAGCAAATGACGGGAGCAACGCTGACAGTCCCGTTGCAGAACCTGCTTCAACCGAAGTTTTGGCACCATCAGCACCAGCGGCCCCATCAGCGGGAATGCCACCACCAGCAGAAGCAGGAGCAGGAGCAGGAGCACAAGACGAAGTTCCCGCCGCAGAAAAGCAAGATCACCCCCCTGCCGACGGCACGGCTCGGGAAGAACAAATAGCCACGTCATCACAGGCACCAACACCGACAGACGCTACGACCTCCGATATGTCGCAGCCTGAGGAACAGCCCAGCAAACCGGATGATCAGCCTCAAGATTTAATTGATGTCGAGGTCTGGCGCATGGCCCCGCGCAAGCCGGCGCGTCCGCAAAAACGGCAGGGTGACAAAGAAAAACCGCAAGGAAAACGGCACGACGCACGCACCGGTAAAGGCGATAAAAGTGACCGCCGTGATGCATCGAAACATAAGGGCAAACCCAAGGGTAAAGGCCGGCACGATGGACCAAGACCACCGCGCCAGTTCTCTTCCGGTCCACGCCGCAACAAGGAACCAGACCCCAATTCGCCGTTCGCCGTGCTGGCGTCATTGAAGGGCGATCTAGATGGCGGTTCGTCAGGCTCGTGACGGGTGCCCCCCAATCGGCCAATGCGCCATTGGAGCAAAGCCAAAGACTGGACATATGGCTCTGGCGCGCACGGTTTTTTAAAACCCGTGGCCTTGCAACGGACTTTAGCAATAGCGGCTCCGTGCGCCTGACACGGGCGGGCCAGTCCCGGAGGGTATCCAAAGCCAGCTTCCAGGTCCGGCCTGGCGATGAGCTTTGTTTCACCCGGCACCACAGGTTATGCATTGTCTACGTGCTCGCGTGCGCCCCAAGGCGTGGGCCAGCCAGCGAAGCGCAAATGCTTTATGAAGATCGCTCTCCGACGCCAGAGGAAAACTCGGAGCCGTCCGACAAAACCCGCGCAAAGCAAGCCGACCGAAACGCTAAAACTGCCGTGCGTGACCCGGGTACCGGCCGCCCAACCAAACGCGATCGACGCGCGATGGCGCAGCTGAAAGCCAATCATGACTAACGGACCCCAAAAGGTTTAACTAAGCCATTTCAAAAAATCTGAGCCTCAACTCAAGCTGAGGACGTGCTTTTGACTGAGCCCATTTTGATTGAGCCCGCACCGAACCAGGCGCTGGCAGA
>SHAI01000102.1 GCA_004213235.1 Parvularculaceae bacterium | reverse complement strand
ATGGACAATGCCCTTATTCCCTGCACACCCGCTGGATCGATTGTTCTTGCCAAGGATGGGTATGGCGGCGATCTTTCAGGTGCGCATGCCGTTATCGTCGGTCGGTCAAATATCGTTGGCAAACCCGTCGCGCAGTTATTGCTGGCGGAGAATTGCACGGTAACGCTCGCGCATAGTCGAACCAAAGACCTGCCCGCCGTGACGCGTCAAGCAGATATCCTGGTCGCCGCCGTTGGTCGCCCGCAGATGATCAAACAAGACTGGGTTAAGCCTGGTGCCACGGTCATCGATGTCGGGATAAATCGCGTGCCAGCGCCGGAAAAAGGTGCAGATGCAAGCAAAATTGTCGGCGATGTCGATTTCGATGATGTTTTGCCCGTTGCCGGGGCGATTACGCCAGTACCCGGCGGCGTTGGCCCAATGACCATCGCTATGCTGATGAAAAACACACTCACCGCAGCACTGCGTCAACATCAGAAAAACTAGTCGCCCTGCCGCGTGCGCCGGTGATCACCGACATTGCGGGGCCCGCCCCCGCCCATTTGGTAATCAAGTCGCGCGCCTAATGCCCGTTTTCCATCAATAGAGCCGCCGCCGCACCGTAAAGCGCAACGCCGTCGGATGTGATTAAACTAATTGGAACCGGCTCGACATAATCGCGCATGCGCCCCTTATCGAGAAATTTCTCGACAAAACTGCTGTTCAAAAAGATTTCCTGGATTTTCGGTAAAATACCACCACCAAGCAATACCCCCGCCCGCGCGCCGGTGGACAAAACCGCATCCCCTGCAACCCGGCCGAGCACACTGCAGAATACTTCAACGGCCTGCATGGCAATTGGGTAACTTTGATCAAGTGCTGCGGCGCTAATCTCGTCCGCCTGCAAGGCAACGCGCGGCGTATCGGCAATCACGCACAAGGCACGGTGAATGTTGACGAGCCCGCGCCCAGATAACAACCGCTCCACAGAAACACGCGGGTGCTCACGCGCGATGAACTGCATCACGGCGATTTCTTCTTCTGTACGCGGCGCAAATGATACGTGCCCGCCTTCGGTCGAAACTATGTGACTGCCGCCCGGTGTTGGAACGATCAGCGCCTGACCAAGCCCGGTGCCCGGTCCAATGACCAGAGTTGGCGTTGACGCATCCCCGACACCTGGCTTCACCTCTATCGTTTCCCCGGCCTTTAAATGCGCGGTGCCGGCAGCAAGTGCAAAAAAATCATTCACGATCAGAAATTGATCGAGCTTCAGGGCAGAGTGAATTTCATCATGAGTCAGGCGCCAATGGGAATTGGTGAACTCAACCCCCTCGTCAGAGATCGGCCCGGCAGCAGCAAAACATGCGCGTTTCGGCTTATCTCCCACCGTCTCAATATAGGCCGCAGCCGCATCACGGACGGTTTCAAAGTCCTCTGCACGAAAACGATTCGCGTCACGCTGAATAAGTTGCCCGCTCTCATTGATTTCTATCAGGGCGAAACGGGCGTTCGTGCCCCCTATGTCCGCAACAAGGATCGGTTCAGCCATCGCTATCGACCTCATATTCGCTCATGGCAAATGCCATCGCCCCAGCCTCAGCACCGCAAACCTGTGCACGCATGCCAGCGAACAGCTCCCGGCCAACACCCCAACGATCCGCATCAACATCACGTTCCACGGGTTGGCGCCCATTGAACTCCAAATCATCAACATGGACCTGGAGTGTCCCTTTATCCGTATCCAAACGCACAATATCGCCGTCACGAATTCGACCAATACCCCCGCCGTCTAGGGCTTCAGGCGTTAAGTGAATTGCTGCCGGTACTTTGCCACTCGCCCCCGACATTCGCCCATCGGTGACAAGAGCCACCTTGAAGCCTTTATCCTGCAGCACACCAAGCGGCGGGGTAAGCTTATGCAGCTCAGGCATGCCATTGGCTTTTGGCCCCTGAAAGGGAACAATCGCGATGAAATCTTTGTTCAGTTCGCCCGCACGGAACCGATCCATGAGATCCTGCTGGGAACGGAACACAATCGCCGGTGCCTCGATGATCCGGCGATCTTCCGCAACGGCGGAAACCTTGATCACCGCGCGCCCAAGATTTCCATCCAGTAAAACAAGGCCGCCAGTTGGTGAGAACGGTTCACTGACGGGCCGTAAAACAGCCTCATCGCCGCTTTTCTCCGCCGGAGGATGCCAGGATAACGCCTCACCAGAAAGTACAGGGTCCTGGGTGTACGCCTCCAGCCCCGCCCCCATTGCCGTCATGACGTCGCCATGCAAAAGACCGGCACTGACCAATTCGCGGATGACAAATCCAAGCCCGCCTGCTGCATGGAAATGATTCACGTCAGCTGAACCATTGGGATAAACGCGCGTCAGCAATGGCGTGACTTTTGACAGGGCATCAAAGTCCGACCAGTCAACAATGATCCCGGCCGCCCGCGCCATGGCAATCAGGTGGATCGTGTGGTTGGTCGACCCACCCGTCGCGTGCAGCCCGATGACGGCGTTGACAATCGCGCGTTCGTCGACAACATCGCAGAAAGGTATGTATTCCTCACTCAATGCGGTGATTGCAGCGGTTCGGCGCGCGGTCTCCTCAACCACGGCATGCCGTAATGATGTACCCGGATTGATAAACGCCGATCCTGGCAGATGGAGCCCCATGATCTCCATCAACATTTGGTTGGAGTTCGCTGTGCCGTAAAATGTGCACGTCCCCGGCGAATGATAGCTGTCGCTTTCAGCCTGCAAAAGCGCATCGCGGCCAGCTTTTCCTTCCGCATATAGCTGGCGAACCCGGGCCTTTTCGCTGTTTGGCAAGCCCGATGGCATTGGCCCGGCAGGCAGGAACATGACGGGCAAATGCCCAAATCGCGCCGCACCGATAAACATCCCCGGAACGATTTTATCGCAAACACCAAGCATTATGGCGCCGTCAAAGACATTGTGCGAGAGCGATACCGCCGTCGACATGGCGATGACATCGCGCGAAAACAGGGACAGATCCATCCCCGGCTGGCCTTGCGTGACCCCGTCGCACATGGCCGGCACGCCGCCCGCAATCTGCGCGGTCGCACCGGTTTCGTCCAAGGCCGCCTTGATGATTTCTGGGTACGCACCAAGTGGTTGGTGAGCGGACAGCATGTCATTATATGACGTGACGATTCCGATATTCGGCGCGCTGCCCTTGGCGAGTTTCTTTTTATCCGCAGGCCCACACGCCGCAGCAGCATGCGCCAGGTTCCCGCATGAGATGTGAGATCTTTGCGGGCCATCGGTTGCGGCACGCTTCATCTGCTTCAAATAGGCCTCGCGCGTCGGGCGGCTGCGTGTGCGGATACGATCCGTCACCCGTGCTATTGTATCATTCAGTTTTGGCAATTTTTATTCTCCACCAAAAAGGCAGCGCTTTAACTATGCCGCCCAGCAGGCCCACAAATCAGGCCTGGCGCGCAAAATGGCGCGAACTGGCATGTCCTCAACCGGCCCGTCTTCACAAGCTGCGTAAAAAGCATCCTTTTTATCGTTTCCAGAAATCAGCAAGATGATCTTTTTTGCCCGCGCGAGCGCGCCAAGGGTCATCGTCATTCGGTCAACTTCTTCACCCGTCACATCGCTTTTCTTCGCTGTTACAGCGCAAAACGGATCATCACTATGCAAAGCTATATCCAGACCGTCTGCATGGGGAAACCAGGATGCGGTGTGACCATCCGGCCCCAAACCAAGGACGGCAACGTCAATATCAAATTGTCCGTCTGAGACACTCTCATTTAGGGCATCAGCCCCGGCGACCGGTGCCAGCATGGCGTTGAATAAGCCAGAAATGCGCACATCTTTCGCTGCAGCAAATGCATCACGGACAAACGCCTCATTTGATCGTGGATGTTCAAGGGGCACCCAGCGTTCATCCACCAGAACAATATCGGTTTGCGCCCAGGGCAACGCAGTTGCCGCCAAAGTCTCGTAGAGCGCCTTCGGTGTTGACCCGCCGGAAACCGCCAAACGCGCTCGACCATTTTCCGAAACGCCATGCGCTAAGGATACACTTATCAATTCTGCCAGATGCGCCGCCATCTGGGCGCGATCGGGGAAGACAATCAGTCCTGGCTCAGCTCCCATCGAACCATTCCCTTCCGTCGCGATCTAACATCATTGCAGACTGCACAGGCCCGTCTGTCCCCGCGGCATGTTTATGCACCGGCGTACCAGCCTCCGACCAGGCACCAAGAATGCCATCGACCCATTGCCATGCCGCCTCGACTTCATCGCGGCGCATGAACAACGCCAAATCACCACGCACTACGGCCATCAGCAGTCTTTCATAAGCATCTGGATAACGTGCTTCAAAAGCGTCCGCATAAGACAGGTTGAGCGGCACATAACGCAAACGCATACCGCCAGGCCCCGGATCCTTAGTGACGAGGAGAAGCTTGACCCCCTCATCAGGTTGCAGGCGAATAACAAGGCGGGTTGGTTGCGCCTCACGTCCCTTATCGGCGATGACGGGATGACCAACTTCCTTAAACTGAATAATAATTTCCGAGCGGCGTTCAGACATCCGCTTTCCCGTTCTCAAATAAAACGGTGTGCCTTTCCAACGCCAATTGTCGACATTGGCACAAATCGCGACAAACGTCTCCGTCTCGCTGTCATGGCCTAATTCTTCAGCGTAAGCCGCAGCGACATTATCACCGCTGGCCCCCTTGCCATATTGTCCGCGCACCGTGTATTTTGACACATTCTCAGCATTTATGGGGCGCAGCGCCCTTAAAACCTTTATTTTCTCGTCGCGCACCGTGTCCGGCGCAAGATCGAGCGGCGGCTCCATCGCCACCAGACAGAGCAGCTGAAGAAGGTGATTTTGCACCATGTCGCGAAGCGCACCGGCAGTATCATAATAGCTTGCCCGTCCGCCAGCGCCGATGGATTCAGCAACTGTAATCTCAACATGATCAATCGAATTTGCATTCCATACCGGCTCAAACAGAGAGTTCATGAAACGCAGGACAATCAGATTCTGTACGGTTTCTTTCCCCAGATAATGATCAATGCGGAATATCTGTTCTTCGTCGAAAACCTCCCCGACAGCGGCATTGATCGCCTGCGCCGAGGCGAGATCCTTACCGATCGGCTTTTCCAGAACAATCCGCGAGCCCGGGCAATTTACACCAGCCGCCGCCATATTCTTGCTGACAGCCCCATAAAGCCCCGGTGGTAGAGCGAGATAAAAAATGCGCTGCTTTGAACCGCAGTCATCAAAAAGGTCTAACAGGTCGCTCCAATCAGCGTCTGGATTGGCGGCATCGAGTTCGCGGTAGAACAAATGCTGTGCGAAATCGGCCCATTCTTCGTCGTCGATATTCTCGACGGGATGAAACTTACGAAAACTTTCTAACGCAAGCGTCCGAAATGACTCGTCGGTGAGCCCAGTGCGCGACACCCCGATCATTTTTGAATTTTCAGGAATTTGACCGTCCCGCCACCGGTTGAACAGTGATGGTATCAATTTGCGCAAGGACAGATCGCCCGCCGCCCCAAAAATGACGAGGTCAAAAGGCTGCACCGGCAGCAATTTCGAGGTGGATGCGGCGTCGCTCATACCAGATCTCCAAACTTTCGAGCGGACTTATTATCGTAAGCCGTGAACCACCGCTACCGCGATTGCGAACTGAGCATAAATTTTTCGTCGCGGCTTGTTGGGATTGGAGGCGTCCTTGAGCATTGGCGGCCATTACCGGCGATTAGAAGGCAGGTTAGGATGACGTATTGACGCAGATACAAACATTAAATGTTGCAATCCCGGTCACCGCGTTAACCATACGGAAAGCAAACCAAGTCACCCTCTGATTGTTGCGGATCCACGTGGGCCGTGTCGACTGTCAACAAATGCCGCACTTGCCGGCACCAAACAGATTGCTGTGTATCATGGAAATCGCTTTCCCGCCGAGCTTAAGAGTTCTCATTGCAGACGACCACTGGGTTGTTCGAGCGTCGCTGAAGGCACTCTTGAAACCCCATACAAGCGCTGAAGTTTTCGAAGCCTCATCGACCGATGAAGCTATCGACATTGTTCGCCAGACGTCAGATTTGGATCTTATCATCCTGGATTTGAACATGCCGGGCCGCACGTACACGAACTTCCTGACAGAAGTTCGCGAGATCGCGCCGCGCACGCCCGTTGCTGTATTTTCAGTCAGTGAACAACGCGATGACGTTATAAACTCACTGGAACAAGGCGCAGTTGGATATATCCCGAAGACTGCTGATGCCAGCGACATTCTGGCAACTCTCTCGCGCATACTGAACGGTGAAATAGCGCTTCCACAGCGCCTCCTCGTCAAAGAAACCTCGCGCGAAGACAATGTCCTGGTCGATGACAACGATATGTGCCGGATTTTTACCGCGTGCGAGCAGTTCACACCGCGCCAGAAAGAGATCTTCCAGATGTTGGCAACTGGTGCCGACAATAAAATGATCGCCAAAAACCTTGGCCTGTCGCCGAACACCGTTCGCGTTCATCTACAGGCTATATCGGCACGCCTGCCAGCGCGTGACCGCTCGCAACTTGTCCTGTTTGCAACACGCTGGAAAGAACGCGCCATAGCGGCGTAAAACTCAGCGCGACAATCTGGCAATCAGTTTCCGGATAAACCGCTTGCCAGCTGCCACCTGTTCTATTGAGATGAACTCATTGGCCTGATGGGCCTGATCAATTGAACCGGGTCCACAAATCACGGTCGCAAAGCCCGCCCCCTGAAATTGGCCCGCTTCGGCAGCGTAAGAGACGACCTCCGTGCTGTTCAGGCCCGTGATTGCTTTGGCCAGATCAGCCGCAGGATTATCCGCGCGCGGTGCGAGCGCAGGCGCATTGGTAAGCTGCTCGGTTGAAATGGCACAAACCGACGCTTTTGCGCGCATTTCTGCCTGCAGACCGTCGGCAAATTCCTGAAACTCGGCACAAATGGCGTCGGCGGTTTCCCCCGGAATAACCCGGCAATCCCAGTCAAATTGGCACTCTCGCGCCATGATATTTAGCTGCGTTCCGCCCTCGACGACGTTCACGGTCATTGTCGAATAAGGTGGATAGAAGGGGCAGTCGACGTCGGCCTTCTGCGCGCGCCATTCGCGCATGTCAGCGATTTTCGCAATAAGTTTCGCCGCTGCTTCCACCGCCGACACCCCGCGATCGGTCTGGCTGGAGTGGGTCGTAAAGCCGGTAACCGTCGTTCGAAAGGATGCGATCCCCTTATGGCCATCGACAACTTTCATCATCGTCGGCTCACCGACAATGACGGCGGATGGTGCCGGCACGTCTTCGACAATTTGCTCAATCATCCGCGGTGCCCCCAGGCAGCCAATCTCCTCATCATAGGACAAAGCGAAAATGATTGGTTTATTCAAACCGGCGGCGACCATTTCCGGGACAAGCGACAAGGCGATTGCCGAAAAAGCCTTCATGTCGCAGGTTCCGCGACCATAAAGCCTGCCCTCTTTCTCTTCGAGGGTCCACGGGTCACTCACCCAGTCCTGACCCGTGATGGGGACGACATCGGTATGTCCGGACAGCACCACACCGCCAGGAACGGATGGCCCAATCACCGCATAAAGATTAGCCTTTGTGCCCTCATCATTCAGAACACGAACACACCGGGCACCATGTTCCCTCAGATATGCCTCGACATCATCAATAAGCGGCAGGTTTGATTCCGATGAAACCGTTCGGTGAGCAACAAGGCGCGCGATCCACGAGATCTGATGATCCAGGCCGGAGCGGTCAAAACTTGCTGCAGCATCGTCTGGCATGACAGGATCCTTTTGGCAGTTTGCATGATTGAAAACGGAAAACACCGCAAAGTGACGCGCACCTTTGCACAGGTCAACCGGAAAGCATGCGCCCTTGGGATCGCCCATCCAAAGCGTTTTAACTTGCGAGGGTGAACGGCTCCAGCCCCGACAAACGCAATGCGGGGGAAGGTTCGGGCACCTGGCGCGGTTTGATTGTCTTAACCGCGTCCACAAATGCCCCAATATGGGCTGGCGTCGCGCCGCAGCACCCACCCAACAGATTCACCAGCCCACTTTGTGCCCACTCTTTGAGGTGAACCGTCATGCTTTCCGGCGTCTCGTCATAGCCGCCAAAGGCATTAGGTAGCCCGGCGTTTGGATATGCGGATATAAAACAGTCAGCAATCCGGGAAAGCTCCGCAACGTAAGGCCGCATCAGGTCCGGTCCCAAAGCGCAATTAACCCCGACGCATAGGGGTTTGGCATGTTGCACCGATGTCCAGAACGCTTCTGCTGTCTGCCCCGAAAGGGTCCGCCCCGATTGGTCGGTAATGGTCACCGATAATGCCAGCGGGATCTCAAATCCGATTTCGTCGAATAATTTCTGTGCGGCATAAATCGCCGCCTTGGCATTTAATGTGTCGAAAATGGTCTCGATGAGGAGAAGATCCACGCCACCATCAATAAGCCCGCGACATGCCTCCCCATAAGCCACAACAAGCGTATCAAAATCGACATTACGGCTACCTGGATCATTAACGTCCGGCGATATGGATGCGGTGCGGTTTGTTGGACCGATGGCGCCGGCAACCCATCTAGGTTTCTCCGTCGACCAGGCATCGGCCGCCGCACGGGCAATTCGCGCACCTTCCACATTCAATTCGTACGCCAGGCTTTCCATTTCATAATCGGCCTGAGCAATCGTTGTCGCCGAAAAGGTATTGGTTTCAATAATATCCGCGCCGACCGCGAGGTAATCGTCATGCATTTTCCGGA
>SHAI01000101.1 GCA_004213235.1 Parvularculaceae bacterium | reverse complement strand
TCATCTCCCAATTCTTTCGTCGACCAGCAATGGAAATAGCGCCGTTGTTGTTCGAGGGTGAGGCGCAACGCGCCCGGCTGGCTTTGCGGCGGCGGCGTTCAGGTTTTTTAAAAATGGACCTACGCGCGCCCTTGCGGAACTGCTTTAAGGGGCGTGCTGCGCAAGGTCGTCGTCAGAGATGTCGAAATTGGCGTAAACGTCCTGAACGTCGTCGCAATCGTCCAGTGCGTCCATCAGTTTCAGCATGGTGGCGACTTTGTCGCCGGTGACGGGGACTGTGTTTTGGGGTTTCCAAATCAATTTTGCCCCGGTCGCTTCGCCAAACACCGCTTCTAACGCCGTCGCCACTTCGGCCAACATATCCGCGGCTGTGTAAATCGTGTGGCCATCCTCAGCAGATTCAACGTCCTCAGCGCCCGCGTCGATCGCCGCTTCCAGAATCGTTTCTTCATCGCCCTTGTCGGCCGGGTACTCGATGGCACCCACACGATCAAACATGAACGCGACTGACCCCGTTTCGCCGAGATTGCCACCATTTTTAGAAAAACCCGTTCGCACTTCGCTCGCCGCGCGATTCCGGTTATCTGTCAGAACCTCAACGATGACCCCGACCCCTTCAGGGCCGAACCCTTCATACCGGATTTCCTCAAAGTTTGCTTCGTCGGCGGACGTCGACTTTTTGATTGCCCGCTCGATATTATCCTTTGGCACTGACTGGGCCTTGGCCGCCTGGATGGCCAGGCGCAGGCGGGGATTAAACTCAGGATCCGGCGCGCCCATTTTGGCGGCCACCGTGATTTCCTTGGAAAGCTTGGAAAATAATTTTGAGCGCTTGGCGTCCTGGCGTCCCTTGCGGTGCTGGATGTTCGCCCATTTACTGTGGCCTGCCATAAGAAAACTTCCTGAATTACGCTTTTTTTGACCGGCTATTCGTGGCCCGCCGGGTAATTTGTGTCACGAGATGTGACCATGCGGCTTTAGCCCGGGGTGGGGCGCTGGATCAAGTCGCTTTGACGGACATTTCGCCTAGTTATGCTGATAAGTAGATGATCCGGGCGTGTGTTGTCGCTGGTCTGCGGTCGATATCCCGCGGCTACAGGCTGCACCGCCTTTTTGTTATATATCCATGCCGTGACGCCGTTACGGTGTATTTACATCTGGCAGGATGTCATCAAGCGCGCCGCCTAGGCGGATTGGCGCGGCCTTGATTGCCCGTCCTGTTGCATCGGTTTCAACAAATAATCCGCACACGGTTGCGTCACCCGTTGCCGGGTTCAACCGGCCCATATTCATTTTGGTTTGAAAGCGTTGAACCGGCTCGGTCTTTTCCATGCCAATGACGCTGTCATAATCGCCGCACATGCCAAGATCGGTCATATAGGCCGTGCCGCCGCGCATGACATGATGGTCTGCGGTTGGCACATGGGTATGGGTGCCCACCACCGCCGTCACGCGGCCGGCAAGGTAATGTCCAAGGGCGTATTTTTCTGACGTCGCTTCGGCGTGAAAGTCGACGAGCACGGCGTCCGCCTCCCGGCCGAGGACAACGCCGTCAAGTTCACGATCAATTGCCGCACACGGGTCATCGGTTGGCGGCATGCCCCGCTGACCTTGTAAATTGACCACAAGAACGTTTTCGCCATTCGCGGTCTGCACCAGGGTGCTTCCTCGGCCAGGATTGCCCTCAGGAAAGTTGAGCGGGCGAAGCAAGCGACGTTCTGCGTCGAACAGATCAAGTTTGTCGCGCTGGTCAAAGGCATGGTTACCGGTGGTCAGAACATCGGCACCGGCATCAAACAGCGCGTCGCAGATTGACGGGGTGACGCCGAAACCGCCTGCCGCATTTTCAGCATTCACAACCACAAAATCGAGTTTTAACCGACGCCGCAAGCGCGGTAATTGCTCGCAAACTGCCGTGCGCCCGGTACGGCCGACAATATCGCCAAGAAGAGCAATGCGCATGAAAAACGCCTTTCACCAATCAAGTTTTACGGGATGTTACCCACTGCCAGGCGGCGGCGTAAATTTTACCGCCGCGCGTTCTGTGACAACCCAATCAAGGGGTTGGTCATGCGCGTTTGTTGGGAAGGCGTCAACTTCCTGAGCGCCAAATCCGTACCCCACGGCGAGGACTGGCGCGCCAGCCCGGATTGCCTCAAGCGTCCGGTCATAATATCCGCCACCATAGCCCAGCCGATCGCCTTTGCGCGAAAACCCCAGCAACGGCGTGACAATAATGTTCGGGTGTGCTGATGGCGCGCTTTGTTCAGGGCAGAGGATGCCGTGGCGCCCCTGTTCTAAGGGGTCGCCTGGCGAAAACTGTTTGAATTCCAGGGGCGCGCGAGTTGCGGGCGTGATCGGGAGTGCGATTTTGCAGCCGCGATCAAGTAACGCCTCCAGCAAGGGGGTTGTGTCAAGCTCATCGCCCTTGGGATAGTAAAGCGCAACCGTCATGTCGTCCGTAAACGGGATGTTCGCCATGAAGTTTCGCGCCGCATGACGACCTGCATCTGGTCGGGCGGCCGCTGCGGCCTTGCGTTCCGTTTTCAATTGCGCGCGCACGACCGATTTCTTATCCAGAAAGGGGATGTTTGGCATCGGTAATGTGAGACCCATTGTTGAACTTCATTTTGGTGAAGGGCTTGATGAAAGCAAGCGCCGCCCTGGCCGTCGGACTCCTAATTCGCCCTGGACCCTAAGGACCAGGTGGGTGCCACGTGTCAAAAGCCACGGCCTAAGGCAGAGGCGGCTCCCATTCAGAAATGTAAGGCCCCGGGGAATGTGGTCCTAACGCGCCGGGCAGCGGCAAAGAGATAGGTAGCAGGATGCGGGGCGTAAAGGGGCTGTGAGCATGTTTTGCACCCCCGGGTAGCCTTTGTGGGCGCGCCGACTAGTTTTTCGGACAGTCAGGGGGCAATTTATCTGCCGCATGATTGAGGGCCCAGTCAGACACATCTGCCCAGACTTTCTTGCGCTGAAGGTCGCGGAACAGGAGATGCCAACCGTCACTATACGTATGGATGGTGACGTCGCCAGATAATCGCGCAGCCGCACGGGCGAGGGACTTTGGCGGGATGATTTCATCTTTATCGCCCGCCAGAAACAACACCCGCCCACAGGCAGTTTCACTGGCGCGCCATGCCTCGCCCATCAGTCTCACAACGCCAAGCGTTGCATCAAGGCGGGTATCACGGACCATCAGCGGGTCAACCGCCATGGCGCGCAATGCCTCAATATTGTCCGACGCTTGCCGGCGCGCACGCTCGCCAGTCAGTGTTTTCCCGGGGGCGAGCATCGCGGCAAGGTTTAAACTCGCCCGGTAAAAAATCGGCATTTGCGATCCGCCCCAAACCGCTGGTGCGGCCAGGATAACGCCATCTGCGCCGAGCTTTCCGGTTGTCATTGATGTCAAAACAACGCCGCCGCCCATGGAATGACCAAGCACCAGTATCGGTATGTCGGGATGCGAAGTGCGGATTGCAGCCGAAACCGCAATCAGGTCTTCTCTTAAGGTAGCAGCCCCTGGCCAGCGTCCGCGGGAGGCGGTGCGGCCAAAACCGCGCTGGTCATAAGCATAAACACTGATGCCTTGCCCCGCCCAGTATTGCGCCGCATCGCGCCACATGCCGGCATGGTCATTCATGCCATGTAACGCAATGATCACCGCCTTGGGCGTGTCAGCATGCCAGGTGCGGATCGGCAAAAGCGTTCCGTCGAAACTGATAATATCCTCACCAACTAGCGCCGGTGTTGCCGTCGGGGCTGTGGGCGCAGGGTAAGATACGCATGCTGAGCAGAGAAAGCAGGCAAGGGATATCAATAGAAACCGCATTTTTTCGGCCCTTAACATTCTATCCATCAGGATTGGACCGCGCCTGCTTCGGTTTCCAGTTTGCGGAGCAGATCCAGTAAATTTTGCCGCGTGTCATCATCGATTGTCGCGAGTAAACCGGCTTGATATTTCCGTGCCATGGCAGCGATCCGTTGATGGATCGCGCGCCCGC
Source organism: Parvularculaceae bacterium (assembly GCA_004213235.1). Lineage (GTDB taxonomy): Bacteria > Pseudomonadota > Alphaproteobacteria > Caulobacterales > Parvularculaceae > MED-G105. The sequence continues at coordinate 4,784 of SHAI01000101.1, read as the reverse complement.
TTGGTGTCAGCCTTAAAAAAGCCACCCGTCGATCCGTAGCGTCGGGGGTTCGGGTCACGAGGCTTTTTTGTTCAAGGCTGGCAGCAGCGCGGCTGACCGCCATTTTGTCCATTGGCGTGCGTGCGGTGACATCGCGCGCGGCCATGCCTTGCGCGGTCATGCTTTGCGCGGCCATGCCTTGTGCCGTGTCCGATTCTGTCGTGTCCGATTGCGCAATAACCGCGAGCACCCGCCATTCCGGGATTGTTATCCCTTCATCCTTGTAGACAGCACCCAATGCTTCACTCATGGCGCGCCCAAGTCGCACCACCCGATACGGGAAAAAATCGTCGAGAATAAATTCATCGCCGCTGGTGGAGGTTTCGGGTTCAGCGCGGGGTGTCATTTGCTGGTTGCTCTGGCGTAAACGTTATGCGCTGTCTTTCAGAACGCCGCGACGGATCTGGTCTTCTTCGATGGACTCAAAGAGGGCTTTGAAATTGCCTTCGCCGAACCCTTCATTGCCCTTTCGCTGAATGATCTCAAAGAAAATCGGGCCGATCGCGTCCTGCGTAAAGATCTGGAGAAGCAGGCCCTGGTCCTTTGTTGGTGCACCGTCGATCAAAATGCGGTTTGCCTGCAGACGCTCAACATCCTCGTCATGGGCACCGACCCGTTCGGCAATTTTCTCATAATAGGTGTCCGGCGTATCCTGAAACGGCACGCCGCGTTTTTTAAGCAATTCCACTGTTGCGTAGATATCATCTGTCCCCAGGGCAATGTGCTGAATGCCTTCGCCATTATAGCGCTGGAGAAACTCTTCGATCTGCGATTTGTCGTCCTGGCTCTCATTAAGAGGTATACGGATTTTTCCGCATGGGCTGGTCATGGCTTTTGACACAAGGCCGGTAAGCTTGCCCTCAATGTCGAAATAGCGGATCTCCCGGAAATTGAAGATGCTTTCGTAATAGCTCGCCCATTTGTCCATATTGCCGCGATGCAGGTTATGGGTCAGGTGGTCGATATAGGTCAGGCCAACGCCGGAGACGTCATCGGCTGCGCCTTCGATCGGCTCAAAGTCGACATCATAGATTGAGCGCGCGCCATAACGATCGACCAGATAGACATTGAGCCCGCCAATGCCTTCAATGCCGGGAATGTTTAATTCCATCGGGCCAGCTTTGGCCGCAATCGGCTTTGCACCGCGTTTGATCGCCTCATTGAAGGCGAACTGTGCGTCCTTAACCCGGAACGCCATGGCGTTTGCGCCAGCCCCGTGATGGTCGCGGAAGGCGGCTGGCTGGCCGTCATTTTCGCGGTTCAGCAGGAAATTTATATCGCCCTGCCGATAATGGATGACATCTTTCGAGCGATGTTTGCCAATTGGCTTGAAGCCGAGCTGATCAAAAAGATCTCCGAGAATAACCGCATCCGGTCCAGTATATTCAACAAATTCAAAACCGTCTGTGCCGATTGGGTTTTCAAAAAGGTCGGCCATGGCGTGTCTCCTGATGAGCATTGGATAAAGGTGTCGGATTGGTTAGTAACATATGTTACTAAATTGGCGCAATGGCCTGTGTCGGGTGCATGTCGGGCCAGTGTTGGGCCAGTGTTGGGCCAGGGGTGGGCGCTTGTATAGGATCGCTCACGCCACCTGGTTCGGCGTCATCGCAGGAGGAGTTGGATAATGAAGCTTTATGGCTATTGGCGGTCAAGTGCGACCTATCGCATCCGAATTGTTCTGGCGCTCAAGGGCGTTGATTATGATTATGTGCCGGTAAACCTGTTGGCGGGCGATCAGCGTGAACATGACCATGTGTCTCGCCAGCCTCAGGGCCTTGTGCCCGCATTTGAAACATCAAACGGCGCGATACTTACCCAGTCGCTCGCGATTGCGGAATATCTTGATGAGGTGATACCAGAGCCGGCACTTCTGCCCAAGGACGCGGTGGCGCGGGCTCACGCGCGGGCGATCGCGGCAACACTTGCATGCGAGGCGCAGCCATTCATGAACCTCCGTATCCAGAAATATTTGCGCAAAGAGCGCGCCTTTTCCGATGATGCCATGGCCGATTGGTTAGGGCGCTGGGTGGGCGGTGCCATGAAAGCGGCAGAGTCCCTGATCGATCCAGATGGACCATTTGCCGCCGGGCCGATGCCCGGGCTTGCCGACGCGTTTATTGTGCCGCAGGTTTACGGAGCCACGCGCTTTGGGGTGGATATGGCGACAATGCCGCGCATGCAAAGGGTTGTCGAAGCCTGCGCAGCGCTAGAGCCGTTTCAGATTGCCCATCCGGACAATCAGCCCGACAAACCGGCGGATTGAAAAGTCGCAGCGGTGGCCGCTGTCATTGCTGGTGCGCCGCGTCAACTCTCCGGGTACGGTTCGCCCTGACCGCGGAGAAAGATAAAATCCCATGGGCTGTGGGAAGCTGCGGCACGGCATTGACCAACCCCGGGCGGGACCGCTACCAGAACAGGCATGGAACCGCTTATTTTCGCCATTGGCGACCGCCAACCTGTTATCCATCCATCGGCCTTTATTGCGCCGGGTGCCGTCATATGCGGGGACGTTGAGGTGCACGAGAATGCATCCGTCTGGTACGGGAGTGTCCTGCGCGGCGATACTAACAAGATCGTGGTTGGCAAAGGCTCTAACGTGCAAGATGGCACCATCATTCATGTCGACGATCCGCGGTGGGGCGGATCGCCAACGATTATCGGCGAAAATGCGCTGGTCGGGCATAAATGCATGCTCCATGGCTGCACGGTTCATGATGGCGGCTTTGTTGGCATGTGCGCTACAATGCTGGACGGGTCCGTTGTGGAAACCGGTGCAATACTGGCGGCAGGGGCTTTTTTAAGCGCTAAAAAATGCGTGCCGGCTGGAGAAATGTGGGCGGGCATGCCGGCCCGGAAAATGCGTGACTTGCGTGAGGGTGAAGATAAAATGGCGCTGATCGGATCGGGGCATTATGTCGAGGAAGCGCGCGCCCATGCTGCTGCGTTAAAGGCTGTGTAGGCAGTCCGTAGCCTATATTGCTGATGCTGAGTATTCGTCTGATCCACCTGCTTTGGAAAATTATGACGGGTACATATCACCTGGCTTTTGGTAATGTCGCTATGGTGCGATAAAATATTTGCAAACACACCCCCGGAAAGGAACACTCAATGATTGGTTATGTGACCCTTGGCGTAAAAGATATGGAAGCTGCGAAAAAGTTTTATACAGAACTATTTGACGCAAAAATCGTTGCCGATGTCGGGCGTCTGGCCATGATTGGCAATTCCATGAAAGAGCCGAAAGTCGCTGTATGTATTCCCTATAATGAGGAAGAACAGCACCCTGGTAATGGCGTGATGGTTGCTTTCCCCGGTGGCTCAAAGGAAGGCGCTACGGCGCTGTACAAAAAGGCGATTGAGCTTGGCGCGACGTGTGAGGGCGAGCCTGGCCAGCGGATTGAGGGCATGTTTTATGGCGGTTATGTCCGCGATCCGGATGGCAATAAACTCTGCTTTTTTGACTTTAGCTAATGCGCAGGGCGTAAGATTTCAGTGGTGGGACACTTATCAACCGCTGCTATTTGCGCGACTGGCTGGAATAGTCCGGCTGGTCGCAAAGATGTATCTGCCGAGGATTGAGATAGCTCAATCCCATAATGGTGGGACCATATGCGACAGCTGAACCGAAATAGGGCATTGGTACTGTTTTCCGGGGGGCAGGATTCGTCCATTGCCCTTGCATGGGCGCTTCAGCAGTTTGATTCGGTTGAAACGATCGGTTTTGCCTATGGCCAGCGACATAAGGTTGAGCTGGACGCGCGGCAGAATGTGCGCCAGATCCTGATCCAGCACGATCCGGACTGGAAACAACGGCTTGGGCCGGATCATATTGTTGACCTTGCCGGGTTCGGTGAGATCAGTGAAACCGCTCTGACCCGGGACACAGAGATTGTGATGACCGAGGCGGGGTTGCCTAACACATTCGTCCCCGGACGGAATTTAGTGTTTCTCAGTGTTGCTGCGGGCCTTGCCTATCGCCGCGATATCGCGGTCCTGGTTGCGGGCATGTGCGAGGAGGATGCGACCGGGTATCCCGACTGTCGCGCCGACACATTGAAGGCACAGCTTGGGGCGCTCCGCCTGGGGCTGGATGCGGATATGCGCCTGGAGACGCCTGTCCTCCATATCACGAAAGCGCAAAGTTGGGCTTTTGCGCAGACCCTTGGTGGCACCAGGCTTGTTGACGCTATTCGGATTCATTCCCACACGTGCTATAAGGGTGTTCGTGATGTTCATGCCTGGGGGGCGGGGTGCGGTGCGTGCCCGGCGTGTCAATTGCGCGCTGAAGGCTGGCAGGCATATGTCTCGGCCTTATCGCCAATGGATTTAGATTAGGTCATTTATTAGGTCATTTATTAGGTCATTTATTAGGTTATGTATTCGGTCAAGGAATGCTACTATACCCTGCAAGGGGAAGGCGCACAGGCGGGCCGCGCAGCGGTGTTTTTACGGTTCACCGGCTGTAATCTGTGGTCCGGTCGCGAGCAGGACCGCGCTGCCGCCATATGTAATTTCTGTGATACGGACTTTGTCGGAACAGACGGCCCGGGCGGTGGTCGGTTCCGCCGGGCTGAAGATCTGGCGACCCATGTGCGCTCGTTCTGGCCAGGGGCTGAAGCGGCAGGCGTGCCCTATGTAGTTTGTACAGGTGGCGAGCCCCTTTTACAGCTGGATACAGCGCTTATTGACGCATTTCACGCATCTGGTTTTGAAATCGGTGTGGAGACAAATGGAACACTGCC
>SHAI01000100.1 GCA_004213235.1 Parvularculaceae bacterium | reverse complement strand
GGCCTTTTCGTTCTGGGTCAGAAGTCGAAATCCGGCGTTGCGCCTGGATTGACCGAGGGACGCCTGACGCCTTGCCCGGATAGCCCGAACTGCGTGACCAGCGAGGCAGGCGCTGATGAAAGCCACGCCGTGGCCCCTCTCCCGGCAGACAGCTGGTCAGCCCTGGGCGACATCATCGGCGCAATGGGCGGAAAAATCATCGTCCAGAATGGTACCTATATCGCGTCGGAGTTTACATCTAGCGCTATGGGGTTTGTGGACGATGTTGAATTTCGTCTGGCTGAGGAAGGCGTGCACGTGCGCTCTGCATCCCGCGTCGGGCGAAGTGATTTCGGTGTTAACCGCAAGCGTGTGGAAGAAATCCGTACACGGATTTCTCAAACCTCTCCGTAAGTTATAACCTCATCGCTCTCCAGTAGCTGATCCGGTTTGATAGCGGCCTGTTGCGCAAGCTTGCTATAAATAGGATCGAAATCTCGATCGCATTCATCGAACAGATGATCGAAGCTATCTATGACGAAATAGGTTTTCTGGAAATCATCGACCATATAATCTGTCATCAGTGTACGCTCTAAGTTGAAGCGTACTCTGTGGGGAATGGGGCTTTTTACAGAGTAAATGGTCTCGTCTTTCGATGACAGCATGCCAGCACCAAAGGCGCGAAGCCCCTCAGGCGTCTGGATCAGGCCGAACTCAACGATATACCAGTAAAGACGTGCCAGCTTTTTGGTGGCTCCATGCTTGATGGCCTTCGGCCCGCCTTTGCCATATTTTTCCATATAGGCTGCAAATGTCGGGTTCGATAATAATGGAACGTGTCCGAAGAAATCATGGAAGATGTCCGGTTCAACCAGGTAATCCAGCTCGTCCGCACCACGGATCCACCATGCAACGGGGAAACGCCGATTGGCGAGATGGTCAAAGAAGACATCATCGGGAATTAATCCGGGGACGGCGACTAAGTTCCAGCCCGTGGCCTTGTCGAGAACCTCGTTTGCCGCATCCAGGCGCGGAATACCGTCCGCCGCATTGAGGCTTTCCAGCCCTCTAATATACGCATCTGCGGCATAGCCTTTCAGAAGTTCGCACTGTCGATTGTACAAAAACCGCCAGCGCGCATGCTCTTCCTCGGTATAGCTGTCGAAGGGCTGCTCGACGGTATAGTCGGCGCGCATATCCTCATAATTGCCGCGCAGGGCATGGCTGGTATTGGCGCTAAAGGGATTTGGGGGCGGTGTTTGCGTGGTTTTTTCCATTCCCTATGTGTGTCACACCACACACGGGATTTCTTGTCAATTTAACGGAAAAATCTATAAATTTAGAGAATATATACGAAAAATGGAGGCAAAATAGGGAAAAATGCTTAGTGACATGGATCGGCGCATTGTCAATTTACTCCAGGCCGACGGGCGCAAAACGAACGCGGAAATTGCCATTGAGGTTGGGCTTTCGACATCCGCCGCGCATCGGCGCGTTCAGCAATTACGCGATAGTGGCGTGATTTCGGGATATCGCGCCATTGTTGATCCGCGCAAGGCCGGGTTGAGCGTTATCGGCTACGTCTCCGTGAAAATGGAAAGCCATGATGAAAGTCTGCTGCGCGAGTTTGTGCGCGGGGTTGAGGGGATAGACGAGATTGTCGCCTGCCATGCGATATCGGGCGGCGGTGACTATCTTTTGAAAGTTGTTGCTGCGGATATGGATGCCTTCGCCGGCGTCACGTTAAAACGGCTGGTCCGTTTGCCGGGGGTGAAAGATTCCACGACTAATTTTGTTTTGTCGACGGTAAAGCAGGAACAAACCTGGCCTGTTTAGTCATATAAATTGAGTCATGAAAATTTAGTCATGCAATTTTAGCCGCGCATTGCATCTTGCTCAGCGTTCGTGAAAGTGAAAAATCATGCATGTCCCAGGGTGCATCAGGGGCAACTGAATACCGTGTACTGATAAGGCTTCGCCAGAAAAGACATGGCCGTCTCCGGTCAGACTAGCAATATCGATGATTGACGGCGTGGTGATGGCAATGTCAGACATTGGCCATATAATCCGGGTCAGGTATTCTTTTTCCCTGTCGAGACCGGAAAACCGGATACGTTGCGGCAGGGTTGATGTGTGTCCTGATAGTTTGGCACAGGCGAACATGGCCTCGGTCCGGTCTTCGGCAATGACACCGACAATGTTGAGATAGTCCGGGGTGTCGATACGAATAAAATTTCCGCCGTGAATTAGCTGTCGGTGCTTTTTATAAAGGCTTATGGCCGCGCCAAGGGTCGCCAAATCCGCTTCGGACTCGTTGAACAGATTGAGCTCCAGCCCCATATGGCCGAAAATTGCGGTGCCTGCGCGCATATCCATATTAAGGCGGCGATGGGTTATATGGCATTTTTCCGGGCCGACATGGCTGCCGAGTACGGACAACGGAAAAAAGCTGCTACCGCCGAGCTGAATTGACTGGCGATCCAGGGCGTCATTGGAATCCGATAGCCAGAGTCGATCTGTATGGCGAAGAATACCAAAATCTGCGCGCCCGCCGCCGGAGGCGCATGATTCAATCTCAAGGTCTGGGTGCGCATCCCGCAGGCGCTGCATTAACTTGGATACCGCATGGGTCTGGCGGTGAGCCGCGCTGTGACCCTGGCTTACCGGGTGCTGAATATCGCGGTTCATATCCCATTTTATGTAGGCAATGGCGCATGTACTGATGAGATCGTGCATTCTCTCGAACAGGTAATCGCACACCTCGCGGCGGGTGAGATCCAGCGGAAGTTGATTGCGTGCGGGAATGTGATCAACCCCGGGCGCAGCGAGGACCCAATCAGGGTGGGCACGATAAAGGTCGCTATCCGGGTTGACCATTTCCGGCTCAAACCAGAGACCAAATTCCATGCCTAATGACCGGACATAATCGGCAAGGTCACATAGCCCATTTGGGTATAGCTCCGCGGCGGCGTACCAATCGCCGAGGCCCGATTTGTCGTTGCGACGGGCACCGAACCAGCCATCGTCCAGGACAAACCGCTCAACGCCAATAGCTGCCGCTTTTTTGGCAAGCTTTTTTAGTTTCTCCTCGGAATGATCGAAATAAATTGCTTCCCAGGTATTGTAGTGAACCGGGCGGGCTCGGTCTTTTGTGCGTTTGTCCAAAATCGCGGCATTGACATGGGTATGAAACATCTGTGACAGGCGGCTCAAGCCCTGATCCGTATAAGCAGCATAAAAGGGCGGCGTTTGATATGCCTCCCCTGGGCAAAGGCGCATCTCGCCGGGGAAAAACAATTCACCCATCTGAAGGAAGCTGCGCCCATCGGTATGCCGATCAACACGACTTCTATGATTGCCGCTCCAGCCAAGATGAAACCCAGCGACCTTGCCGCTATCTTCATTGGAATGGTCTGTTAAGGCGATGAGGCCTGGAAATGTGTCATGGCTCGTCCGTCCGGCCTTGTTCTCCCGTAGATAGGAACCGGTGAATGTCTCAATGGTCTCAGTCTGAAATTCCATCGCCCAGCGACCAGTGAAGGACTTCAAGCGGGAAAATGACGGATCCAGCGGCATACATAGAGCAGCACACCAATCAATGATTATATCATCCGCACCCATGTTTTCGATGCGCGTTGAGACGCTCAGTACATGGCTTTTTGGATTGAGTTCAAATTCGTACTGGCATTGAAGCTTGGTGTTTTCGTCTCTGCAGATCACCATTGCTTTCGTTTCATTCTCCTGAATGACGGTCGTAACCCGGAATATCGCCGCCCAATCCTGGCCATTGCGGTGCGCGATAAATCCCGGCGGACCAGAAAGCCCTGCGCCAAGTTCATTGGAAAAAGAGGCCGGCAGGTCGATCATCGGGCCGCCATGAACCGCCTGGCGCGTTGATAGGATAGCAATTTCCTCTGGCTTTGTGTTGGATAAAGGCTGCCCCCAGTACAACACGCCCGGCTGCGCGCCGCGCGTCACGGTTAGAATGATCTGCGCGTTTGTGGTTTGTAAGGAGATAAACTGCGGCGGTGGTGTTGTTTGTGTGTGCCGCTCATTTTCAGGGCGTGTCGCGTCAGCCATGCTGATCTCCTTAGAGCGAACTGTTGAAGCGCGGACTGTTAAGCCGCGGACTGTTAAAGCGCGGACCGTTGAGGCGCGCATTGGCGAAGCGCAGGACGTCTAAAACCTATGCACTTTCTTCAATAAAATGCTACTGAGAAACGCTGTCCGTTGGCGCCGTAAAGGGAGAAAATTCAGCGCGCGTGCGCTTTCTTCAATTCACTTCCCGGCAAACACCCGCTAAACAGGGTGGCATGATAGATTTTACCCAAGCGACCGTCTTCTTCCTGATCACCGCACTCATAGGCTTTGCGACCTATTGGCACTGCCGCGCTGCAGATACCGGCGACAAATCATCTGGCCATGACTATTTTTTGGCAAATGGCGGTCTGTCCTGGTATTTCGTCGCCGGGTCAATCACCTTGACAAATCTGTCAACGGACCAACTGGTCGGTATGAACGGCAACCAGATGTTGTTGCTCGCATGGTGGGAATTCGCCGCCGTTGCCGGATTGTTCATTCTCGCATTTGTCTTTCTGCCAATTTACTATCGCAATGATTGCACGACGACAACGGAACTTTTGCAGAAGAAATACGGCGACAAGAACATACGCGCGCTCATATCGGTTCTCTTCTTGCTGGGGAATGTATTCATTTTCCTGCCGGCCATTTTATATGGCGGGTCGCTATTTCTATTGTCGATGACCGGTCTTGATCTGCCGCTATTAGCAATTGCTGTGGTCTTTGCGATTGTCGGAGCTGCCTATGCCATACTAGGCGGTTTAAGGGCCGTCGCCGTTTCTGATACCTATAGCGGTGTGTTAATCCTCAGCCTCGCCTTGCTGGTGGTTTATCTCTCGGCCAAGGCAATCGATTTTGATTTTTCCGGGATCCCGGCGGAGCGTTTGACACTGATCGGCGACAATGACTCGCCCATCCCATGGCACACGCTTTTGACGGGCATGATCTTTATCCAGACCTTTTACTGGAGCACGAACCAGACCATCACCCAGCGCGCGATGGCCGCGCCTAACATACGCGAGGCGCAAAAAGGCGTGCTAACGGCGGCCGGGATTCGGTTACTGATCGTGCCGATCATTGTTACCGTGCCGGGTATCGTCGCCTTCAAACTTTATGGCGACATAAATGATGCGGCCTATGGCCGGATTGTCGGTGAGGTCTTGCCCGGCTGGCTGTCCGGCGCTTTTGCGGCCGCCATTGCGGCAGCCGTGTTGACGACATTCAACAGTATCTTGAATGCATCTGCAGCGCTTTATGTGTGTGACATCCACGAGCCATATTTTGGCAGGGTGGATCGTGTCCAGCGGCTGAGTGCCAAAGTTTCTGGCATATTGACAGTCCTTGCAATTTTTCTGGTGCCGTTTTTTGCCGCGCAGGAGAGCATCATCAACTTTGTCCAAAAACTGTATGGCCTCTTGTCGATGCCAATCCTGTCGGCATTTATTGTAGGTTTGGCGTTTAAAAATGTCGACGCGCGCGCCGCTATACTTGGTGTCGTCGCAGGGGTTGTACTTTACGCTTATCTCAGTTTTGTGTGGACGCCCGTACATTACATTCACGCGATGTTCGCGACACTGATCTTCTCAATCAGCACATCGCTTGGTGTTAATGCGCTGTTTTTCAAAAAGCGCGCATCGGCATAAGGCTTCGTCCCGCAGAGCTGGAAGCTACGAACTGGCGTACCATCGGTTTGTGGACTGGCTCATCAAGTCAGTGCGGTAGAAAATCATCCTGTCAGGCAACGCTCAGCGAGAAGCGGGGCGGTTTATTACTGCCAGCGTTTGGTTGTCTTCTGAGCTGTCGGATCCGCGGCTGTTTTGGCTGTGCCAGCATACCCGGTCAGGTGGTCCGCAACGAAGGGGTTGGATTTGCGCTCATGGCCGAAGGTCGACATGGGCCCATGGCCAGGGAGAAATTGCGTGTCATCGCCAAGGGGCCATAGTTTGTCGGTAATGGAGTTAATCAGTGTTTGATGATCGCCGCGGGGGAAGTCGGTCCGTCCGATAGAGCCAGCGAAAATCACGTCCCCGACCAGAGCGAGTTTCATGTCCTTCTGGTGGAAGATCACGTGCCCTGGCGTGTGTCCCGGAGTGAACACAACATCAAAGTGGACACCGTCGAGTTCAACCGTGTCGCCATCGTCCAGAAATCGATCAGGCGCGCAGTCTTCGCCATCTTCAATGCCAAACCGTTTCCAGGATTCGGCGATCTGGTTCAGCCAGAAGACTTCCTCGCGATGGGGGCCTTCGATGGGCGCGCCGGTGCGCCGTTTGATTTCTTCAGCAGCGCCGGCATGGTCCAGATGCCCATGGGTCAGCCAGATTTTTTCGATTTTCGCATCAATTTTGGCCGCAGCTGCCATGATCTTGTCCGGTTCGCCGCCCGGATCGACCACGGCCGCCTTGCCGGATGCAGCGCGGATTATTGAGCAATTTTGCTGAAACGGTGTTACGGGAACGATCTGGACGCTGATCTGCGGCGTCGGGTGCTGGGTCATTGTCAAGATCGCCTTTCGTCATGCGCCTGCATTGAGGCTTTTATGCTGCCTTCAGGCTTTCCACGAACTGTTTGAATACGCCGAAAGAGTCTTGCGGTCCAGGGGAGGCTTCCGGGTGATGCTGGACTGACATGGCCGGCGCGTCGGTGAGACGGATGCCAGAATTTGTCCCATCAAAAAGTGAGGTGAATGTCGGTTCGACATTGGGGGGCAGGCTATCGGTATCAACGGTAAAGCCATGGTTCATGGACACGATTTCCACCCGGCCACTGGCATGTTCTTTCACCGGATGATTGGCACCATGATGCCCCTGGGCCATTTTGATGGTTTTCGCTCCGGCGGCCAGGGCCAGTAATTGGTGCCCGAGGCAAATCCCGAACAATGGCATTTTCCGTTCAAGGAGGGCTTTGATCATTGGCAGGGCGTAACGCGCCGTTGCCGCGGGGTCCCCTGGGCCATTGGATAAAACAACGCCGTCAGGGGCTTGCGCAATGATCTCTGCTGCAAGCGCGGTTGATGGTACGACCATTGTATGCGCACCCGCACCCGTCAGTAGGCGGAGGATGTTCTGTTTGACGCCAAAATCCACAACAATTATTTTCGGTGCATCGGGCGATAGATTGGTGTCTTCATGACCCTTGTTCCAAACCCACGGATTTTGCGTATGCGCAAACGCGCGCGGTGTCGTCACCGCGTTGGCCAGCTCTTTACCCTCTAGCCCGTCAAAGGCCCTTGCTTTTGCAATGAGCGCAGCCTCGTCAAAGAGCCCGTTGGGATTATGGGCAATGGCGGCATGGGCAACGCCTTCGCGCCTGATCTTGGCGGTGAGGGCGCGTGTGTCGACACCGGCTACGCCGACAATGCCGCGCCGTTTCATCCAAACCGGCAAATCCTGCCGCGCGCGATAATTGGAATGGCTGGTGATGGGCATGGCGAAAATTGCGCCGCGTGCAGCATTTGCTGCCGGGCCGCTGGCGCTTTCCACGTCCTCGTCATTGGTCCCCACATTGCCAATATGGGGGAAGGTGAAGGTGATAATTTGCCCGGCATAGGAGGGATCTGTGAGAATTTCCTGATATCCGGTCATGGCGGTGTTAAAACAGACCTCGCCGACGGCATCTCCGGTGGCACCAAGGCCCTGACCCCGGAGAATTAACCCGTCTGCAAATGCGATTATGCCCGTCGCGCTTTGGGCTGGTGCTTGACTTGTTCTCATCTGTGAATATGTCGTCCATCCGGCTGGTCAGCGCTGAAAGCGCAAATGCGAAGAATATTGACGACCGCGCCAGACAGAAGCTGCATCGATTTCCCGGCGTGCCAGAAAACAGCGCGATCGGGAGTTGATATCGGCGCGTAACGATTCGGGTCAAGTTCAAAACCTGAAAGAAACTAATCGCAGGCGCGTTTTTGCGCCGCTACAGGAGATTAAAATGTTGAGAGAGCGCATCGACGACGCGCTGAAATCCGCAATGAAAGCGCGTGATGACAAGGTCCGCGTGTCGACATTGCGGTTGATCAACGCAGCAATCAAAGATCGGGATATTGCCGCGCGGGCCGAAGACCGCTGTGAGGGCGTGAGCGACGCTGAGGTTACCGCGATTTTGACGAAGATGGTCAAGCAACGTGAAGATAGCGCTGCAGCCTTTGAAAAGGGGAGCCGTCCGGAGCTGGCCGAGCAGGAACGTATTGAAATCTCGGTCATACAGGAATTTCTGCCGAAGCAGTTAACCGAAGACGAAATCGCTACCGTGATTGGGGATGTCATCGCGGCGCAAGGCGCACAAAGCCTCAAGGATATGGGCCGCTGTATGGGTGTGCTCAAGGAACGTTATACCGGCGAGATGGATTTCGGTAAGGCCGGCGCGATGATGAAAAAGCGGCTGAGCTGAGGGCGGGGATGACGGAAAAATGCGGGAGAACGGCGGTAGAACGGCGGGAGAGCGCCGTGACCTCGTCAGTTTCCCCCAAATCGATACCGGTTTTCCCAATCCTTAGCGGTCTGTCCATGACCGAATCGCTGAGATCAGTTAAGTGTATCGGTTGGGGTAGCGGCGGGTCGCTACCGGGTTGGGCGAATTTATGCCTCGGTTTTCACCTGAGTTCATTGACGAACTAAAGTCACGGCTGCGCGCGTCTGATGTTGTCGGGCGCGGCGTAAAGTTGAAGCGTCGCGGTAATACCTGGTGGGGGCTGTCGCCGTTTACCAAGGAAAAAACGCCTTCCTTTACGGTGAATGACGAGCGGCGCTCCTATCACTGTTTTTCCTCAAACAATCACGGCGACATCATCACCTTCCTGCAGGAAACCCAGGGGCTTTCCTTCATGGAGGCTGTGACCCGTCTTGCTGAAGAGGCGG
>SHAI01000010.1 GCA_004213235.1 Parvularculaceae bacterium | reverse complement strand
CTATTGATGATTTTGGGCTTGTGCCTTTCAGTAACATTCCTCACCGAGATCACGTCAAATACCGCAACGGCCAATCTTTTAATGCCGGTGCTCGCCGCCGTTGCCGTGGCGGCAGATTTACCCCCGGCACTCCTCATGGCACCGGCGGCAATATCGTGCTCATGCGCTTTTATGCTACCGGTAGCAACGGCACCAAACGCAATCATTTACGCCACAGGGCGCGTATCCATTGCGCGCATGGCCCGGGAGGGCTTTGTCCTGAACATCCTGATCGCATTGGTGACGACCGGCGTCACCTACATGCTCCTCAGCTGAACTATTACTCCCGGCTTTTTTGAAAAATATGGATAACTTTAGATGCCGGAGTGTCTGGACACCGATTCCCGCCCATAAAACCGTGCGGCGATGGACTGCCCTTTTGGCAGGGCGAAAGGAAGTACGCTGAATTTTGATTCGATGACTCGCCTTCACATTGCGGCAAAGCGGATAGCATTTTTTTTCCGTGCGATCACTATACGAACAGGCTTTCTGTTGGACCAAATTTGCAAAACGGGCCCTCAAAAGAAAGCCCCCATCGCTGATGGCCCGCGCAGTTAAAACATGAAGGAGAGAAATATGTCCTCGCTAAAAACCCTCATCATCGCGTCCGCAGTATCCATCACTGCGATCGCGGGATCCGCCCATGCAAACGATCAGGTACAGTTTCGACTTAACTCTTACGAACTCGAAACCAATAATGGCACAAAAGTCGTCTATAAACGGATGAAAGCGCGCGCACTTCGCGCCTGTGATGGCGGGAACAGTAAACTCAGCAAAGCCAGGTCCGTAAACGCCTGTGCAGACAACCTTCTAAATGAGTGGGTTGAAAGCGTGGGCAATGCGCGTCTTGAGCAACTCCATGCAACCCAAAATAAAAGCTACAAAATTTCGTTTAGAAATTAAATTCGGCTAAGGTAAAAAATTTGCCCGATTGACACATGTGTCAATCGGGCTTTCTTGTCGGCCTGTCTAAATATAAGTCTTTATTCGGAGGATGTCGGTTGCATCACACTAAATCCGACATCTTTTTCCTCACGCGAGACGCCATTGACGACGTCTAGCGCCGCGCGTAACGCTTCGCGGCGCTCCGCATACCGTGCATCTGCCGGCAGGCAATGGTCTGCATTCAAACCAGCCAGCACCCGGGAAATACCAGCATTCATTCCGGTGACGAAAACCGCCTTGCCGGCCATACGCGCATCACAGGCAATCGTCTCCACAGCCCGCGCTGCCGATAAGTCAATTGTCGGCACATAGGTGAAATCCAGGATCACCGCTTGCGCGCCTGATTTCACACGTTCACGCATATGGTGGCCGAGATCCGCCGCTGCACCAAAACTGAGTGGACCGCCCGCAAAGTCAAACAGCATGATCTTGCCGTCTGCGGAATCCAGGAGCTTACGATCCTCAGGGTCATCAATGCGCGGAACATCTTCCTTCGCCGCGTTGATCTGAATGTCGGCGATCTGTTTCACATAAGCCAGAGCAGCCAGAACGACGCCAATCCCGACAGCCGTGATCAGGTCAACAAAAACCGTCAAACCCAGCACCAGGGCCATGAGCGCCAGATCCCAACGCGTTCCACGGTGGGCGCGCCGGATATAGCTCCAGTCCACAATATCGTAACCGACTTTTACCAGAATGCCAGCAAGGACCGCATGGGGAATATTTGCGGCAAGCCCCGCCAATGGCAATGCGGCAGCAATGAGAACAAGGGAATGCGCCATACCGGAAATACGCGTCTCACCACCGGAGCGGATATTGACGACCGTACGCATCGTCGCCCCCGCACCTGGGATTGCCCCAAAAAGGCCTGCAACGGTATTACCGACACCTTGCCCGATGAGTTCCCGGTTGGATCTATGACGGGTTCCGGTCATGCTGTCCGCGACGAGCGAGGTCAACAGACTGTCTATCGCGCCGAGGATGGCGAGGATGATTGCCGCTTCAAAGATGATCCCCGCCGTATCTGCGGTGATGTTTGGCAATGCAAAGGAAGGTAACCCCGTTGGGATATCACCAAGAG
Organism: Parvularculaceae bacterium; assembly: GCA_004213235.1. Lineage (GTDB taxonomy): Bacteria > Pseudomonadota > Alphaproteobacteria > Caulobacterales > Parvularculaceae > MED-G105. The sequence goes on along the minus strand of SHAI01000010.1, from coordinate 20,153 downwards.
TTAGTTCCTTTGGCAGACCAATGAACAGACTTGTCACCGTGCCGATTAATAGCGCCGCCAAAGCACCGGGCAGATACTTCCCAAGGCTTTTTGGCCAGAGGAACACGGTCCCAAGTGACAACAGTCCGACCGCCAATGCTGGCCAGACGGGTGTCGCCACAGCGCCGGGAATGGCCGCCAAAGCCGGGATTGTCCCCGGCTCACTTGGTTCGTGCCCAAACAGGCGCGACACCTGTAGCGCAATAATAATGACGCCAATACCGCTCATAAACCCGGATACAACCGGATAAGGGACAAGCTTGATGTACTGACCAAGCCGCAGGACACCCATCAGAATCTGTAACAAGCCCGCAAGAACGACCGCCGCAAAGACCAGCGCCGGATTACCCGAGAGGGATGCATAAACTCCTGCGAATACAACAATCATCGGCCCCGTCGGCCCGGAAACCTGAGACCCGGTACCACCGAACAGTGCGGCAAAAAAACCGACAAAGATCGCGCCCCAAAGGCCAGCTATCGGCCCGGCACCTGACGCTTCACCGAATGCCAGAGCCAAAGGCAATGCAACAACACCGGCGGTCAAACCGCCCATGATATCGCCGCGGAGATTTCCAAAGTCAAAATAACCGGACTTTGTAACCGCTTCCAAAATGTTCATGATAAACCTCCTTGTGCAACGCAATTACGTGTCATCGGGCGCAGCACCTTTTCCGGGCAAAGACGCGTGATAATTTGATGTTTTGCGAGGCAGGCGACATAGTCAAACGCTCCCCCTGCCGCAGTGGAACCAGGCATTTCATTTTTCTCCTTCGCACCAAAGCACTTGCTGAAATGCCCCCGCTTCCTCTTTCTACGTAGCCCACAGCCAGCGCAAAAAAACATGCACGCGCGTGCCATCAAGTGGGGCTCGGGCCGATTATTCTGTGTTCCCTTCAGACAGGGAGTTCTCTTTTTGCCAGGCCCGTCTGGCTTGTTCGATTTCGTCATTGGCGATTTGCGCACCGGTGACGCGGCTTTCAACAAAATTCACGCCGTCAACGATCCAGGCGGCGATTTCCGGTTGATTGAGCCGGTACATGTGCCGCCGACCATCGCGGCGTTCATCGACGATCTTATGTGCCCGCAGCAAACTTAGATGCTGCGAGACCCGCGGCCCCGGCAAATCCAGCGCTTCGGCGAGTGACGTCACATCGCGCTCGTCACCGCGCAGTTCTTCAATCAGTCGGATCCGGTCTTGATGCGCAACGACTTTAAAAATTTCAGCAAGGTGTTTTGCGACCAGTAAGCGGCTCGGCATTCGATAGTATCGCCCTCACTCTCAGTACGGCTTCAAAAGGATCGTCGTAATAGCTTACGTTTGGTCGTCGGTGTTTTTGTCCGTGCTTTCGTCCGCGCTTTTGCCACGAGCGTCCGCGCTGCCGCGGGATTACAACCCATGTCAGGGCGGTAGATAACTACTCGCCTTCATACATGCAAGTTCTTGAATACATAAACCTTTGCAGTTGCGCAGGCGAAATGTCGCACGAAAAGGTGTTGGGCCAACGCGCACCGGATTACCGGGAACTTGATGCGCTTTTCAGTTCGGAAAAATTGGCATTGCGCCGGTCAGATCCGCCAAAACGAAACGCGGAAAAAAGTTGTCCAGCACACAGATCCGGCCACTAACCGCCGAACGGCGATTAAACGATCGGGTCGAGGGTCATGTGGCGCGCGCGCGCCGCGCGCTCAATTGCGCTCGCGCCGGCATCCGATACCGTCAACGCGTTCCTGATCAGTTCCAGCAAGCGTATCTCCGTCAAATCCAGACGCTCGTCCGCAGTCACCACATCAATCACGGCCGCATAGGCGGTTTCGGTCAGGTGCATTGGCAACGCCGCGGCGGCAGATTCCAAAACAAGGTGCATCCCGTCATCGGATGCCATCAATGCCCCACATGCCTCTGAGGTTTCCACCAGGTTTGCTTCATCACTATCGGAAAACAGCGTGAATGACCGCACCACACGACCAATGGTACGAAGCTCTGTATCGGTGATTGCGCCATCTGATGCTGAGGTCATCACCATCAGATAAATGATAGCTTCTTGCGGGGATATTTTTGCAACGCCTTGCGCGGACATGATACGTCTCCAGTATTGCCAGTCGACTTTGATCGGCAGGTCGGGCGGGCGGCGTGAATCAAATGCCAATGACGGCAACGCCGTCTTCACTAAACGCCGTCTTCACTAGATGCCCGCGCGTCAACGCGCCGTTGAACTGTACCTCATTTCGCAAAAAACCCGCGCGCGCAACCGTCGAAATCATCCAATGTTTGACATATTGCGCCCTTCCGTGGTCTGCCTGCAAAGAAATTCAGATAAATCCAACCAAGAGCGCCGCGCATGACCCGCCGCAATTTTTCTGTAGACGACGCCAACGCCGCGAAATCATGGCCATTTGCCGAGGCGCGCAGTCTCATCAAACGCCTCGACAGGATGGCATCAACGGACCGTCCGGTCGTCTTTCAAACCGGGTATGGCCCATCTGGCCCACCGCACATCGGTACCTTTGGCGAGGTTGTCCGCACAACAATGGTACGCCGGGCGTTTGAACTTCTCACCGGGCGGGCGACCAAACTGATTTGTTATTCCGACGACATGGACGGCATGCGAAAAGTACCCCCGCATCTACCGAACCGGGATTTGCTGGAACCGCATTTGCAAAAGCCGCTCACCTGTGTGCCGAACCCGTTTGACACCGAACACCCAAGCTTTGCTCACCATAATAATGCGGCACTGCGCGCATTTCTGGACCAGTTTGGGTTCAATTACGATTTTTATTCGGCAACGGAACAATATCAGTCCGGCGCGTTTGATGCGACAATGAAAAAAATCTTGTCGAATTACGACGCGGTGATGGACATTATCCTGCCCACACTCGGGGAAGAACGCCGCGCAACCTATTCACCGATACTACCGATTTCGCCCACCACCGGGCGGGTATTGTATGTCCCCTTGTTAGAGTTTGATGCGGCAAGTGGCATGATCGTGTTTGACGATGAAGATGGCACCCGCCGGGAATCCGACGTCCTTGGCGGCCGGGCAAAACTACAATGGAAAGCGGACTGGGCGGGGCGCTGGGTTGCGCTGGGCGTCGACTATGAAATGTCCGGCGAGGATCTGACCGAGTCGGTTCGCCTGTCTTCGCGGATCGTTCGCGCGCTGGGCGAAACGCCGCCGGCCGGCTTCAACTACCAACTCTTCCTCGACGAGGAAGGCAAGAAAATCTCAAAAACCAAAGGAAATGGCATCTCAATCGAGGAATGGCTCACCTATGCCTCACCAGAGAGCCTTGCCCTTTTCATGTTCCAGAACCCGAAGGCTGCGAAAAAGCTCTATTTCGATATTATCCCAAAAACGGTTGATGACTATTGGAGTCATATCGGAAAGTATCCTGATCAAGATAACGGCAAAGCGATCGACAATCCCGCATGGCACATCCATGAAGGCGAACCGCCCGTGACGGCGCCGCCGGTCAGTTATGCCATGGTGTTAACGCTTGTAAGTGCCATTGGTGATGCAGACCCGACACTGATCCGCGGCTTCATTCGCAAGTATCGCCCCGAAGCAAGCGATAACGAGCTTGCGACCACTGACTCAATGATCGACCATGCCAAGGCATATTTTGACCGCTTCATTGCGCCAACCAAATCATTCCGTTCACCAAGCACTGAGGAACGGGCTGCATTGGAGCATTTAAGTGCGGCATTTCGTGCGCTTGGTGACGATGCAAGCGAAGACGATTATCAGACCGCGACGTTCTCAGCAGGCAAAGCTCAGGATTTTGATAATATCCGCGATTGGTTCAAAGGTCTGTACCAGGTTGTTTTTGGCCAATCAGAAGGACCGCGCATGGGGCCGTTTGCAAAAATCTACGGTGCCAATGCGACCGCAGACATGATCGATGCGGCGTTGAAACGCGATTAAAAGCAACACCTCTCGCGGATTAGCGATTGCCCGCCCGCAGAACATCGCCAGCAAGGTAAAGCGAACCGGCGATCAAAATGCGTGCGGGTCCATCAACGCACTTTACCACCCTGTCCAGTGCGTCCTCCATCGAAACGGCAGGTGTTGCGCGCAGGCCCGCACTTCGCGCGGCGGCGGCGACTTCCTCTGGTGGAAGTGCCAATTTGTGCTCAGACGATATGGTTATTACGTCACGGACTAGCCCTTCAAATGGTGCAAAAAACCCTGTGGCGTCCTTATTCGATTGCATCCCGGCAACCATGATCAACGGCATGGGCGCGCGCTCTTCAAGCTCGCCGACTGCCGCAGCCAATGCCGCAGCAGCATGGGGGTTATGACCACCATCCAGCCATACTTCGCATGCTGATCCTTGTGACGCCAGTCGATCAATAATCGGCCCCGACTTCAATCGCTGAAAACGTCCCGGCCAAAATGCTGCTTCGATCCCGCGAGAGAGTGTTTCATCACCAAGCTGAACGCCCGCAGCCTTGGTCGCGGCAACAGCCAAAGCCGCATTGGCAATCTGGTGCCGGCCAAACAGTTTCGGGGGCGATAAATCACTCAATCCCCTTTCGTCTTGATAGGCAATGCGCCCATTATCAGGCCAAAACGTCCAGTCCATTCCATAGGCGTGGGGCGTCGCACCGATATCCTCTGCACACGACAAAAGCGTCGCCATTGCTTCAGGCTCTTGAACGCCAATCACACCAGGCCGGTGCGCCTTGAAGATACCCGCCTTTTCCGAGGCGATCTTACTCAATGTATCGCCCAGGAATTTTTGATGGTCGAGCGCAATCGGCGTTATCACGGCGCACAATGGCGCAGCGATTACATTCGTCGCATCAAGACGCCCGCCCAATCCCACCTCAAGGATCAGATAGTCGGCGGCGACCTCTGCAAAGGCGAGAAAGGCTGCACAGGTAATTGTCTCAAAGAATGTCAACTCATCGTCCCCGGCGGCGCAATCGACACGGGTTAGAACGTCGAGAAAGAAATCGTCAGAGATTTCCTCGCCCGCCAGATTTATACGCTCATTATACCGAACAAGGTGTGGCGAGGTAAAAACGTGTACCCGCGCGCCGGCGGCAGACAGGATCGCGCGCAGATATGCGCCGGTAGATCCTTTGCCATTTGTGCCTGCAATATGAAATGTCGGCGGCACCCGCTCCTGCGGGCGATCAAGGCGCTCCAGCACATTGCGGACCCTTGTCAGCCCGAGGTCTATCAAGGAAGGCCGCCGCTTGGCGAGCGTCACCAGAAAGCTGTCAAGCGATCCCCCGGGGGCATCGCCATGGGTGTCTTTGCTCATGGCAATGCGTACCGTTTCCGTCCTTGTACGATTTTTACTCTGCAGCTTTATCGATGGCGACTGGCGCATCATTCGCTGGCGCGCCGACAGCTTCTGCCGTGGCCGCCGCCGCATCTTGATCCGTTCCGGACGCATTATCGTGCGCAAGGCCATCTTTGGTTAGAACACGGATGAGCTGCGCGATTGTTTTTGGCAATTCATGCCGGTGCACCACCAGATCAACCATGCCTTTTTCCTGAAGGAACTCCGAGCGTTGAAACCCTTCCGGCAGTTTCTCGCGGATCGTCTGTTCAATAACGCGCGGCCCGGCAAAACCGATCAGCGCGCCCGGCTCGGCGATATGGACATCGCCCAACATCGCATAGGATGCCGTAACGCCGCCAGTGGTGGGGTGGGTCAATACCACAATGAACGGCAGACCCGCCTCCCGCAACATCTGTATGCCAATCGTCGTGCGCGGCATCTGCATGAGCGACAAAATGCCTTCCTGCATGCGCGCGCCGCCCGAAGCAGTAAACACCACCAAACCAATGCGGCGGCGGCAGGCCTCTTCAACTGCCTTCAGGAAAGCTTCGCCCAGCGCAGCACCCATGGAGCCGCCCATGAAAGCGAAATTCTGACACGCAGCAACAGTCTGTGATCCATCCACGCAGCCAACGGCAACGGACATGGCGTCTTCGGCGCCTGTCTTGCGTTTGGCATCTTTCAATCGGTCGGTATAACGCCGCTCATCCTTGAACTTCAGCGGATCGACCGGCGTTTCGGGAAGATCAATCGTCTCAAACTTACCGTGATCGAAAAGTGCGCTGAACCGCTCAGTCACGGAAAAGGACATGTGATGCCCACAGCTCGGACACACACGCTGATTGCTTTCCAGGTCCCGGTGAAAAATCATCTCACCGCAATTCTTGCACTTATGCCAAAGCGAGTCAGAACCGCTGTCGTCCTCGCGCTTGAACATGTTTTTGATCCCTGGCGGGGTCAGATTGGATAGCCAACTCATGTGCGCATCTCCTCTACAAGGCCCGATACCCGAGCGTGTTCCCGGCGCGTTCCAGGCGCGCCTGAATTACAACAAACACCCGCACCCCATTAACGTGCATGATGGACCGCATTTGCAATATCGCTCGCGAAACTCAAAACAGTATGAACGATATTATTGGACTCTGCGCCATCTTTCTCAAGGGCATCACGAATTTGATCGACAATCGCCGACCCGACCACCACCGCGTCGGCCGCCTTTGCAAAGGCCTCTGCCTGGGCGGGTGTTTTGACCCCAAACCCAAGCGCGACGGGCAGTTCAGACCCCTTTTTCAGCTGCGATATGGCGTGCGCAACATCCTCAACCCGTGCACTCGCCGCGCCGGTCACGCCCGCAACAGACACATAATATAAAAAACCGGATGCACCATCGGTGACAATTCTGCCGCGCGCATCGTCAGTTGTTGGCGTGGCGAGGCGGATCACATCCAGCCCTTCCCGCCCGGCAGCGGCGCGCAGCGGCCCGTCCTCCTCCGGCGGCGCATCGACCACGATCAGACCATCAACACCGGCAGCGGATGCTTCGGCGGCGAATTTTTCAGCCCCGCGGTGATGTATGGGGTTAAAATACCCCATTAAGACGATGGGCGTCGTGTCATTCTCGCGCCGAAAGGCACGAACCAGGTCAAGTGTCTTGGAAAGGGTCTGCCCCGCCTGTAGCGCGCGCAGGCCCGCTGCCTGAACCGAGGGGCCATCAGCCATCGGATCGGTAAAGGCCACGCCAAGCTCGATAATATCAGCGCCAGCCGACGGCAAACCCTTTAAAATCTCAAGAGATATATCCGCATCAGGATCGCCCGCCATGATAAACGGGATAAACGCCGCGCGATTTTTCGCGCGCAATTTGTCAAATACGCCGGCAATCCGCGACATTTAAGAACCGTGCCCTTTTTAAAAGCCTTCCGTGCCGGGAAACAGGCACGCGCCAACGCCGCTATAGGACGCAGGCACGCAGAAGGAAAGCCCGCACGCCGTACCTTACCACCCCAAAGGCGCGCAAACGCCGCGCCGACTGGCTCACCGGCAGGGCAGGACCGCGCGCACACGATCTTCAAAGCTTGGTGCCCAGTCGATCAAAGCACCAGCGATGATGCAGCGCTCCTTGTCGTTGATGCGCTTGTCTTCCTTGAGATCCGCCAGAATCAAATCCGCTGTCTCCACGCCTTCCAGAATGGCAATGCCACCATCATTTTGCGTGTCGAAGCGGAGGAGTTGGGCACGATTGCCGGATGTGTACACCGGCCAGCTCGGGCGACCATCACCATTGGGATCGCCCGTGCGCGCAAAATCTGCCCAATATGACCCCATGGCACGCGAGAGCGCCTCGCGATCAGCAGCTGTTTTCTTCTGGAAAACAACACGGTCAACATCACCAAAAAATTCAAAGCGATTGAAGACAAATGGAATTTCCATGGAGTGCGCGGCACCCATAAGATTTTTCAAATCGGTCAGCAAAAGACGACCGGCATCATCCCAGTCAAATCTGTAACCATAAACCTCAACATGGCCACCGGCCGCCATACGCTCAGCCGGCCCGTCAACAGACCGGAGCCGCCACAACCGGCTCTGGTAATCAGACAGCGCATTATAAAACCCATTGCGTTTGGGCCAGATAACAAGATTGAAATAGTTATGCACCAATCGCGGGTCCAACGCCTGGGAAAGCTTCATTTCGTCACGATTTGTACCCGTCATTATCGGCACGGCATTGAACGTCGCTGGGTCATCAAACGCTTCCCGCAGGGTCGGCGTTGGAATCAGCGGGTCGTCAGCAATTATTGTCGGCAAATTCAAAAACCCGAACTCGCTGAAATTATACGCCTGCAGAATATCCTCCATTGCCAATGCGTGAAGATCTGCGGCCGTCTTCGCCCCCAGGCGCGCGGCAATTTCACTTGCAGAATTGACCGTTTTTTCCGATCCATTCTCAGCTTCATCGGCCGGAAAACTATCAAAGCTGCCCGATTGTAATATAGCGCGGTGAAAAAGCCCTTTGGCCGCAGGCGCAGCAAGCAGGGAGGCAACATTGTGCCCCCCCGCACTCTCGCCAAAAATGGTCACCCGTGACGCATCACCGCCAAAAATGGCAATGTTGTCCCGTACCCATTCTAAAGCAGCGATCTGATCCATAATTCCGAAATTCGCACTTCGGTCTAATGGCACTTCTGCACTGTCACGCAGCGCCTCATGGGCAAACCAACCAAAGGGCCCAACACGATATTGAACCGTCACCACAAGGACGTTTTCATTCACCGCGAGATTTTGTGGATGATAGCTGGACGCATGCCCCCAAACATTGCCGCCGCCATGGATCCAGAACATCACCGGCAAATTATCAGCCTTGTCGGGCGCATAAACATTCAGGGTCAGACAATCTTCCGAGCCGATTGGGTTGCCAGGGGTCAATCCTTCGGGCCTGTCATAGCGATTGGTCATTTGTGCGCAGCGCGGCCCGTGGCTCAATGCGTTCAAAACGCCGTCCCATGGTTGGGCCGGACGCGGCGCACGCCAACGCAGATCGCCCACCGGCGGCGCAGCGAAGGGCACACCAAGCCAGACATTCACCCCTTCAGGACTGCGAAAGCCTGTCAGGGTGCCTTGCGCGATAGCCCGCGTTGTCTCTGGCGCGGGCATCAGTGCGGGCTCGGGTTCATTACGTGCCGCACACGCTGCCAAAACTGAAAACACCAAGAGTGAAAGCCTGCGCATATCCACGCCTCTCATTTTTTGTTCAAAAAAATAGAATAGCCGCTCAAGCGCTGTTCAAAAAGCACTTGGTGCAGATCGCGGCGAGGTTGCAAGCCGCGCGGCGATTATTGCAATCCACACAGCGGCAAACCGCCAGACCTGCCAAACGCTCCACTCCGTCATCGCCGTTGCAAACAGCGCCGCGACAAGCGCAGCGAACAGCGCTGCATCGGACCTGGAAAGCGCCATGCGCGTGCAGGCAACCCAGACGCACAATAGCAATGCAGACATAGCCAACGCACCAACGACTCCCAGGTCCATCCAAATATGGAGGAATAAATTATGCGGATGGAGTGGCATTGTATTCAGCGCCACACCATTGATCTCAACCGGCACAATTGGACGGCTGATTGCGCGCGCATATTCCACGCCGCCGCCAAAGGGATGCGCCGCGATCTCAGCCCCTGCCCGCGACCAAATATGCAACCGCTGAACCCAAGAATCCGGCAACCCGCCAAGCATTGCCGTCGCGGCTTCTAATGGAAACAATGCGGCAACCAGAGGCGTTACCCAGACCCCCGCCAAAGCCAGCGCGATAACCACTTTCAGCACACCGCCCCCGAATAAGCGGGTCGCGCCAAAGGCAATACCGCCAGCGAGCAACATGGCGGCATTGGTTTCGATCGAGAGCTTCAGTGCCGGGACAAATGCCACAACGACCAAAGCCCAGCCGAGGATCGGGCGGCCCAGCTGCTCATCAAAGATCTTCCGCGCCGGCCAAACCAGCAATGATAAAAGAAGAGCACCGCGCCCGAGGGAAATAATATCTCGGACGAGCTCCTCTTCCGGCGGCAAAGTCTGGCGGATCATCGCGTTCGACAATGCCTCGAATACCAGCAACCCCGCCATCGCCAATGTTGCCCAGGCGACCGCGGCAGCGGCACGTGCGCGCGCTGCGGGGGTCAGGTAACGAACCGAGTGAAATGCAAAAGGCGCAATTGCAAAGCAGAGCAGGAATCGCCAAGCCCAATCGATCTTTGACGGCAAAGGCGACCATAACCCGGAAAGGAGCGTGTAGAAACAAAACACCCCAGCCGCAGAGAAATAGATCAACCATTGGGGCTCAAGCGCCCTGAACGTTGAGCGCCGCGCATGATAGGCATGGCGCCAGTCAATCGCGAAAAGCGGTGCCAATAAAAGCGGCGCATAGGCGCGGTGACCCAGGACCGCCGCCACCGCCAACATCCAGAAAAAGACGGTGAATGTTGCACCGCGCCGCAATTCCGACGGCGAAAACGCTTCTCGATAGGTATCTATTGGCATAACGCCGTCCGCAATCTGTTGCCTTTGCGTCCATGCCTAAACTGGTGTGGTGGCACATGGAAGCGCCACCACTAACACACACCGCGAAACGCGCTATTTTAAACGGCGCGCCATCCCGTCGATCACGTCTGAGAGCGCGGCAAGACGCTTTTCCGTTCGCCCCGATGCGGCATCAACAGGGAGCCGCTTGGCCAGAGCTTTCAGCGCTTTTGCCAAATCAGCATCGGTTGCATTCGCCCTTAGCCGCACCTCCGCAGCCATAAGCGTGGATCTGACTTCCTTGTCGAGGGACGCGGAAATTGCATCGTCCCGGCCCAGCTGATCGAGATAGGCGCGCGCAACAACAGGTGCATCCGGCCAGGTAACGGGAAATTGTTGTTGCGGATTCACTTCAACACCCGCATCGGCAAGCCCTGCCGCCGCAATCTCATCCGCGCTGAGAAATTCGCTTGGCTCTAACGCCAGAACATCCAGTCCGCGCGCAATCTCCGTGCCGTAGATCTTGCCCTTGTACCAATAGGCTGACCAGAAACCGGCAACGACCAATTGCTCTTCATCCACCGGCCCACGGTCAAAATAGGCAATTTCAACGGGGTTTTCTGCGTCAGTGAAGTCCATCACCGAAATGCCGCCCTGATACCATGCCTGAACAAAGATATCCCTACCCGGCACAGGCACGACAGACCCATTATGCGCTACGCAGTTTTCAAGGTCTGCTTGCAGTGCAGGCATCTTGAAATAACTCGCAAACTCCAGCTTGCCGTCTTTGATTTCGTAAATGGCATTCGCCCCCCAGGTTTTGGGGTCGGATGGCCGACAACGCGGACGCGCGCCACCGCCCCATTCATCCGTAAACAGAACTTTCGTTCCGTCGTTATTAAAGGTCGCAGAGTGCCAATACGCAAAACCGGAATCCGTTACCGCATCAATGCGCTTTGGTTTCATCGGGTTGGAAATGTCAAAGATGATCCCGTTTCCGGAGCACGCGCCAGCTGCAATTTTTGCCGAGGGAAATACCGTAATATCATGGCATTCATCCGTTCGATTTGTTGTCTGCGTGCCTTCACCATGGTCGCCACCTTTCCACAAGCCAGCAAGGCGGCCGGTCTTTCCATCCGAAAAGACCGCCGGGCTACTCACAATGCGTGCTTTTGACGGATCATCCACCGGGATTTCAATGACATCGATGCGGAAAAGTGCCGTGCGGTTATCACCAGGCTCCTCATCGAAACAGCCAGCCAGTTCTTTTTCGTCACGAACGACGCTGGTCCCGGAATTATAGACAATGATTTTGCCGTTTCGGCCGGGGCCGGAAACGATGGAATGGGTATGCGACCCGCGACAGGTTTGCACCTGCCCGACCTGCACAGGACGTTTAAGATCGCTGATATCAAAAATTCGCAAGCCACGGAAACGCTCCGTACTCACATCTTCGCTGACGCCCTGCCGGCCGCAATCAACCCGACCACGGGTTTGTTCAACGGACATGATCAACAAATCACCAATGACAGACACATCGCCCTGCCCCCCGGGACAGACCACAGAGCTGTAAAGGTCAGGCATGCCATCAGCATCGAGTTGATAAACATTGAAGCCATGATAGCTTCCAGCAATCAATTTATCACGGGCAAAGGCCATATCCGTGTTGGAAAAACTCAGCAGCGGCGAACGATCCGACCAGGCGGTATTGTCTGTACTTTGACCATCATCGCGCCGAGGCGCGCCATCGCCGTCAGACGGCAAGGCCGGAGCAAGATCAGCAGGATTTTCTGGATCGAAAAAACCGTTCGGTTTCGGCAGGCTGGTGACCAGACGCATATTTTGAATCGCCTGCTCCGCGTCGGCAAAACCGCCACCGAGGGATGAACGCGCATCCTGAGAAAGGGTCGTTAGAAGCGACGTCATCCATTCAATTTCAAATGTTTGATCGTTTTTGATGTCACTGACAAACTGAAACAGCGTTGGATCATAGGCCGACCCTGGTTTGTCGAGCAGATGATCGACCATTTCAATTGCACCCTCGTGATGGCGTATCATCAGCTCGAGGAACATTTTATCAAAAGCCACACCTTCGCTCGCCGCCAGAGCACTCATCTGCTCAGGCGATGCCATGCCCGCCATTTTGTGCGACATCGCCATCCCGTGATGGGCATGGGGCATTGGCGGTTTTTCACCGCGGTCGGACAGCCAGTCACGCATGAACTTTATTTCATCCGCCTGGGATGCTTTTATCTTGCCCGAAATCTCGACAATTTCTTCACGATTGGTGCGTGCCTCCACCAAATCAGACATTTCCACCGCTTGGCGATGATGTGGTATCATCCCTTGCATGAACAGGACATCGTCCCGCGAATAACTGCTATTGGCAATTTCAATCGCCTCTTCAGCGGTCAGATCGCGAACACCGCCCCCTGGGGCACCGGGCTGAACAATGGAGACATCCTGGGCAGCCGCTGAGAGCGCTACCAAAAAATTGAGACAAACCCCTGCACGCAAAAGCGCGCTAAACTTCTTGACCATCATCGCCCCGCCCTTTCTCTGACGTTTCATTATGCGCAATTCGTCCCGTTTTTAACCACTACGCCGACAACATGCGAGCCTTGAAATGCCCCTCTGCCCTAAAAATGTTTTTTAATGACAGAAGGCAAGGCTCAGCGCGACAACCGTTTCAGCCGTTTTTGCAATGAGCGGCCCCATCGCTGGATCTGATTTTTAGGTCGCTTGGGGGCTTTTGGGTCATCAACATGGCGATGATCGCCGATGTGTCGCACCGCCGGTTGATCGAGATAGGCGATCTGGAATCCCGCCTGTTTAAAAGCAAAACTTATATCGGGCTCATACCCCAATGGCGAAAAAGGCCCTATCGCAATGTAATCAGCCAGGCGCCGCAATCCCGGATTGAAAGAATAAGAAAAATACTCTGGATGTGCCTTGGGGTCGGCCAGGAAATACGCCCCCGCCCGATCACGAACGGTTGGCCGGTCACGTAGCAAAGGGTTTAGACACGCCCGATCGCGCAGACCAATCATCGACACCTGCGGCAAGGCGTGCAGCAATCGATAAGACTCGGCGATAAACCCACTGCGCGTAAATTCCCAATCATCTTCGCAATGAAAAATGAGCGGCGTATCAATATAGCCATAAGCCTTATCAATTGCCGCCATCTGTCCGAGGCGACGCTCATTGACGATAACTTCGACAGGGAACGGCGCGGCCACATCCCGGACCGATCCGTCACCTGAGTCCTCGATCAAAATCGTACGCGCCGGGGGAATATCCGCATACGCAAAAAAACTGGATAGGGTTTTTTCGAGCAGATCAAAGCGGCCGCAACTCGTGACAATAAGAGTGTATGCTTCAACCCTACCCATGCCATCATTCTCCCGCCAGAAGCACGTTTTATTTGGCAATATCAGGGCTTACACCCCTGACAAATGATCCATCACCGAAAACAAATCCTTGTCCCCGCGACCACACATATTCAGCAGCAAAATCTCATCCTTACCCATGTCAGCGGCCTTTTCCAGCGCGCGCGCAAGCGCATGGGATGGCTCAAGGGCGGGAATGATGCCTTCCAGTTTTGCACATAACTGAAACGCCGCGAGCGCCTCATCATCCGTCGCTGACAGATATGTCGCACGCCCGATATCTTTCAACCAGGCATGCTCCGGGCCAATCCCAGGATAATCAAGACCTGCGGAAATGGAATGGGCGTCCAGAATCTGGCCATCATCGTCTTGCAATAGATAGGTCCGATTACCGTGCAGCACGCCGGGGGCACCACCGCTTAGCGAAGCGGCATGGGCACCGCTCTCAATGCCATGGCCCGCCGCCTCCACCCCGACGATCTGCACGCTGTCATCATCCAGAAAGGGATGGAACAGGCCAATCGCATTGGACCCACCCCCGATGCAGGCCATCACGACATCGGGTAGACGCCCCTCCGCCGCGTGCATCTGCTGCTTTGCTTCCTCACCAATCACGGACTGGAAATCCCGAACCAGCATTGGATAGGGATGTGGCCCCGCAGCTGTACCGATAATGTAAAAGGTATCCGCAACATTTGTGACCCAGTCACGAAGCGCCTCGTTCATGGCATCTTTCAGGGTCGCCCGACCGCTTGTGACCGGTACGATCTCAGCCCCCAACAGCTCCATTCGGAAAACATTGGGTTTTTGGCGCTCAACGTCCGTCGCCCCCATATATACAACACATGGCAATCCAAACCGGGCACACACCGTCGCGGTCGCCACACCATGCTGGCCGGCACCGGTTTCCGCTATGATGCGGGTCTTTCCCATCCGGCGGGCGAGCAGGATCTGCCCCATGCAATTATTAATCTTGTGGGCACCGGTGTGGTTCAATTCATCGCGCTTGAGATAGATTTTCGCGCCGCGGCCGCGACCTGCATTGGCGCGGACATATTCCGTCAACCGCTCAGCAAAATAGAGTGGAGACGGCCGCCCGACATAATGTTCCAGGTAGTACTTCAACTCATCATGAAAGGATGGGTCGGCTTTGGCGCGGTCATACTCTGCGGCGAGCGCATTGATGAGCGGCATCAGGGTTTCCGCGACGTATCGTCCCCCAAAGTCGCCAAACCGACCATGGTCATCCGGTCCCGTTCGGTAAGAATTACGCGGTTCAATCCCGGCCATGTTTCTGCCTTTCCTGCTGGCGCCCCCGGCGCTCCGCCTCATAAGCTGCCCATGCGCGCTGGACAAACAGACATAGAAGATCATCGTCTTTTTCGCCGCGCGAACGCTCCACCCCCGACGATACGTCAACACCGGCAAACCCGGTATGACCTGATCCAGCCGCGATTGCCGCCGCGACATTTTCTGGTTTCAGGCCACCGGCCAGCAAAAACGGCGGTAATACCGCATTTTTCTCAAGCAGAGCCCAATCGAATGCTCTGCCATGCCCGCCGGTTTGCCGGTCGCCCTTTGGCGGGCGCGCGTCCAGCAACACCAGGTCCGCATACCCTGCAAAACTGGAGGCCCTATGGATGTCTTCGCTATTTTCAACACCAATGGCCTTAATCACCCTTTTTCCAAATCGGGTTTTGATCGCACGAACCCTGTCGGGTGACTCACTGCCATGGAGCTGGATCCAGTCAACAAACCCGGCAATCTGCGACAGCAATTCATCACTTGGATCAACAACCAGCCCGACAATCCCCGGCACCTCAAAGCCTTCGCGGTCCGCGTTTTGTTTCAGGTTCGATACGATATTTTTAGCGGCTGCTGGCGATATTGCCCGCGGGCTGGCATCGGCGAAAACGAGCCCAACCAGATTCGCACCATTTTTCGCCGCCAGAAGCGCCGTTTGCGCGCATTTCACGCCACAGATTTTTATCATGAATTGAAGATCGGCTGGTGGTGCGCTCATCCCTCGGCGACAATCAGTGGCGCTTTACCTGTCGACTGTGCCGCCAGCACCGCGTTTTCCTTCTTGAGGGCCTGGAGCGCTTTGCGATCTGCGTGCGCCTGAAGCCGTTGCGTGCGGCCAGATACCCATGCGCCAAACACACCAAGACCAAATCCCGCCATCAAAAACATGATCAGCCAAACCCATAAGGGGAAGGCGAATGTCTGCAATGCAGGGTTCTCCGTTGAAAACGGGTCAAGGCTTATGGCGACGCTCTGGCGGTTCGCGATAAGAAAAACGCAGAACACCACGAATAGGGGCACCCAAATCAGCCGGGACAGAATTTTTTCAAACATGCAAGGGCGACCATTTCCTGAACCATTCACGTCTTTTGTGCCGATCTGCACTCGTTCGGCAAGTCAGACGTTCACGCCTCGCGACTATCGGAGGGTACATTTAGGCGTTCGCGAATTTCTTTGCCGGCTTTGAAGAACGGCGAATATTTTTCTTCAATTTCAACCGGCTCCCCAGTACGTGGATTGCGCCCGACCCGCGCCGGTCGATGCTTGACCGAGAATGCGCCAAACCCGCGCAGTTCCACCCGGTCGCCGCGCACCAGAGCACCAGAAATCTCATCGAAAAAAATCGATACAATCCGCTCAATATCACGGTGGAAGAGATCCGGATTTTCATCCGCCAATTTTTGAACCAGTTCCGATTTAATCATTCTATCCGACCTTACCCCCCGCTTAAACATGGCATGACGAGCTCAAGCTCGCACGACACCCGCAAATAACCCGCTCCAACCATAAGCAATGGAATCGCCTTTTGAGCGGAAACGTGCGAAAATTCAGGTAGTTAAGTTTTCAAATGATCATTGCGACGTCAAGGCGCTTCTCGTCGCGGTGTACAGGATATATGCATTTCATCATGTCATCGGATATCACAGATCACCCCCAGACCTCTTTCGGCTTTCGCGACGTCACCGCAAAAGACAAGCCGAAACTGGTGCGCGGCGTCTTTGACAGTGTTGCCCGTCAATATGACGTGATGAATGATCTCATGTCCGGCGGCATTCACCGGGTCTGGAAATCCACTTTTCTGGATCGCCTCGCCCCGCAACCGGGCAGAATGCTCCTGGACATGGCCGGCGGCACCGGGGACATCGCTGCGGGGTTTCTCCAGCGCGCGGATGAGCGGCCCAATATCGGCAAACGCCCACCGGCTGAGGCCATTGTGTGCGACATCAATTTTGAAATGCTCCGGGCTGGAATGGATCGCCCCGCGCTGACAAGATCAAGGGCCGCGCGGTTATGCGCCGACGCAGAAAATATCCCCCTTCCGGATAACAGTGTTGACCAGTACACAATCGCATTCGGAATTCGGAACGTCACAGATATACCAAGAGCACTTCGCGAAGCATATCGTGTCTTAAAGCCGGGCGGTCGCTTCAGCTGCCTTGAATTTTCTCACCCGGTCATTGAACCAATGCAGAAAATTTATGATCAGTACTCGTTTAATGTTATTCCCTGGCTTGGCGAACAGGCGGTTGGCGACCGGGAGAGTTATCAATATCTCGTGGAATCGATCAGACGGTTTCCAAAACAGCGGGCATTTGCATCAATGATTGAAGACGCAAAGTTCGCCCGCACCACGGTTGAGAATTTGACAGGCGGCGTTGCTGCTATTCATTCCGGCGCGAAAATCTGACGGGGCTCATATGCTGACAGCCCTTATTGACTGGGCGCGGCTGATCGGGGCCGCCTGGCGATTGACGCGATATGACGCGCTCATCCCGAGGGAGGTTGCCCATCAAGCACCACCGCTTATCAAGTTCATCGGCGCAGCAACGCGTATTGGTGCGAACACAAAGCGCGATGGCAGGAAGCTACGTCCGGGCGAACGATTAGCCGCCGCCTTTGAGGCGATGAGCCCGCCTTATGTCAAACTCGGACAGGTGATGGCGACACGCCCCGATGTAATCGGATTTGAAATGGCGGAAGATTTGGGCCGCCTGCAAGATGCCATGCCGGCATTCCCCCGCGCCCACGCGGTCGCAGAGCTTGAAACCGCTTTCGGCAAACCCCTATCTGAGCTTTTTGATACCTTCTCAGAACCCATTGCCGCCGCGTCAATCGCCCAGGTCCACAAAGCAACGTTGAAAGACGGACGGGAAGTTGCTGTCAAAATTCTCCGTCCCAAGATCGAACAGCGTGCACGCCGGGAATTCCGGGCATTTTTGCGCGCGGCGAAAACAGCTGAAATGCTGTCGCGTCCAGCGCAGCGTCTTGAGCCCGTAAAATTTATCGAGACCTTGCGCGAATCCGCGGCTGTAGAACTGGATTTGCGCATGGAGGCCGGGGCCGCCTCGCAACTTGCTGAAGACATGCACGGTGACCCACAAATCGTCATTCCAGAGATTATCTGGCCACTGACATCACGACGAATCCTGACGCTTTCATGGGTGGACGGCGTTGCCGTCAATGATCACAAAAAGCTGGATGCCATGGGCATCGACCGCAAACGCCTCGCCGTGCATGTGCTTCAATCGTTTTTGCGCCAAGCCCTGTTCAATGGCTTTTTCCATGCCGATATGCACCAGGGAAACATATTGGTTCGTCCGGATGGGAAAATGGTGTTGATCGATTTCGGCATTATGGGGCGCCTGGATGCTCTTGCCCGGCGCACCTTTGCAGAAATCATTTACGGTTTTTCGATCCGCGATTACCAACGCACCGCCAAGGCACATTTTAACGCAGGCTATGTCCCGGCACATCACAGTGTTGAACAATTCGCCCAGGCGCTACGTGCCGTTGGCGAGCCACTATATGGCAAAAACGCCAACCTCATGGACATGTCGAAGGTCATGCAGCAGCTTTTTGACGTGACCGATTTATTCGACATGCATCTGCGCCCTGAACTTGTCCTATTGCAGCGGACCATGGTGATCGTGGAGGGGGTTGCCCGCGGCCTGGATCCGGAGATTAACCTTTGGGACAGTGCAACGCCGGTCGTCAAAGAATATGTGGCTGAGGAGGTCGGTCCTCGGCGGCAATTGGAGCGCCTGCGCGAAGCGACGGAAAAGGCGCTGGACGTTGCACCGCATCTGCCGCGTTATCTGGAACAGATTGGCGAAGCCTCTGCGCGCGTATCCACAGACCGGTTTGGCCTGTCGCAACACACCACAGAAGAATTGGCAAAAGCGCTTTCCCGTGAAGGGCGCATGACCCGCGCCGCACTTTTATTTGCCGGCAGCGCCGCACTGGTCCTTGTGGCGGCGATGGTATTAACATGAATAGCTCCGTGAACGGCAAAGATGTTTCACCAGAGCGCAGAATTCGCTAAACAGGTCGTATGAAATCCGTTCTTCTCATCATTGGCGGCGGGATCGCCGCGTATAAATCTCTGGAGCTGATCCGGCTACTCGCCAAACAAGGCATCGCATCACGGGCAATTCTTACCCGGGCGGGCGCTGAGTTTGTCACACCGCTATCGGTTTCCGCCCTTACCGGTGAAAAGGTCTACAGCGATCTTTTCGACCTGACCGATGAGGCAGAAATGGGCCATATTCAGCTATCCAGATCGGCTGACCTGGTGGTGGTGGCTCCGGCCACGGCCGACCTCCTGGCGAAAGCTGCCAATGGGCACGCCAATGATCTTGCGGCCACGGCGCTTCTGGCGACCGATAAACCGGTCCTGCTGGCCCCGGCGATGAATGTGCGGATGTGGACACATGCCGCCACCCAGCGAAATGTTGCGCAATTACGCAAAGACGGTGCGCGTTTTATCGGGCCCAATGACGGCGACATGGCGTGCGGTGAATTTGGCCCCGGGCGCATGGCAGAACCAGAAGAAATCGCCGCAGCGGTAGAGACCTTTTTTGCCACCGCCAAGGATGCACCTTTGCGCGGGCGTAAAATCGTGATTACCGCCGGCCCGACCCATGAGCCTCTTGACCCGGTGCGCTATATCGCCAATCGCTCGTCTGGCAAGCAGGGCTTTGCAATCGCCGCAGCACTGGCGCGTGCCGGGGCGGATGTCACGCTGGTCTGTGGGCCAACCGACCTTGCCGATATTCCAGGCGTTAGCATGAAGCGGATCGAAACGGCGCGGGACATGCTGACGGCCGTTGAGACCGCATTGCCTGCAGATGTGGCGATCATGTGCGCGGCCGTTGCCGATTACCGCCCGGAAATTGAAACCAACCAAAAAATCAAAAAAGAGCGCGGGGGACTAACTACTATTCCGCTTGCGGAAAATCCCGACATTTTGAAAACTGTGTCATCTCTGGATGCGACAGCGCGCCCGGAATTGGTAATCGGGTTTGCCGCTGAAACCAATGATGTGATTGATCATGCCCGCGCCAAACGTAAGCGGAAAGGTTGCGACTGGATTATCGCCAATGACGTCTCCGCCGGTGC
>SHAI01000001.1 GCA_004213235.1 Parvularculaceae bacterium | reverse complement strand
AATCCGCGCTGTTCCAAATCACGTCAGACATTGGAACTTTTGCGGGAGAGGGGCATTGAGCCAGATATTGTTGAGTATCTGAAATCACCGCCAAGCGTATCGGTGTTGCGGGACATCCTGGTGAAGCTGGATATGTCACCGCGCGAACTGATGCGCAGAAAAGAAGCAAAATATAAGGATCTCGGTTTGGACGCTGCAGGTCATACCGAAGCGGATCTTGTTCAAATAATGACCGACAATCCGATCCTCATCGAGCGCCCGATAGTTCTCACGCATAAAGGGGCAGCGATCGGGCGCCCACCAGAAGCCGTGCTCGATATTTTGTAGGTGATCCCCGGCATGTCACGCCCCATGCCGGAAGATGAGATTATCCAGCGGCGTATTTATCCGTTGCACGGACCAGTTCGCTTATGATGCCAGGTTCGCTCGCCGCGTGGCCTGCATCCGGAATGACCTGGAAATCAGCCTCCGGCCAAGCGCGGTGTAATTCCCAGGCTGACTTCATTGGTGTCACGACATCATAGCGTCCTTGAACGATTGTTGCCGGGATATGTCGAATACGGTCAATCTCGCGGAGAATTTGATCATCGGTGTCAAAGAACCCGCCATTGACAAAATAATGGCTTTCAATGCGGGCGAAGGCCACGGCGAATGCTTCAGTAGCGAAACTCTGCATACGTTCTGTCGAGGGAGCCATGGAAACGGTACCACCTTCCCAGACGCTCCATGCGCTCGCGCAGGCGTTTCGCGTTGCGACGTCGTTTCCCGTCAGGCGTTTGTAATAGGCCGCCATCAAGTCGCCGCGTTCTGCTTCGGGGATGGGTGCAATGAATGCTTCCCAAGCATCAGGATATATCCAGCTCGCGCCTTCCTGGTAAAACCATAAAAGCTCGGATCGGCGGAGCATGAAAATTCCCCGTAATACCAGCTCGGTCACCCGGTCAGGGTGCTTTTGTGCATAGGTCAAGGACAATGTGGAGCCCCATGAGCCGCCAAAAACCTGCCATTTCTCAATGCCCAATTTGATTCGTAGGCGTTCCATATCGTCGACGAGTGACCAGGTATCGTTCTCGCGTAATTCTGCCTTCGGGGTGGAGCGCCCGCAGCCGCGCTGGTCAAATAAAATAATCCGGTAGCGGGCGGGGTCAAAATAGCGCCGCATGGGAGGGGTCGATCCGCCGCCCGGCCCGCCATGGCATACGACAACAGGTTTCCCCTTCGGGTTGCCAGATACTTCGTAATAGATTGTATGAAGGTCCGAAACGGCCAGCATGCCGGTCTCGTACGGGTCGATTGGCGGATAAAGTTCAATATTTCTGGACATAAGCAAGCTGACTCTGACGGTGTTTTCGTGCTATGGGTATTATTGTGGGTAGTGGAGCGCATCGAAGACAAGTTTCAAACGCGGTGTTCAAGCTTCCTACACGCTTGCCACGTTTTTAACCATACGCGGCGCTTGATGATTTGATGCGTGGATGGATTTGATGCGTGGATGGAAAGGTACATTTTGCTTTGAAGAGCAAAGATGCACGGATTGGGTGGCTGTCCGCGCAGATTAATCCAACTCCTTAGGTTTGGTTGGATAAAATTGGGTGTGTTGTAAGGGAATAATGGTGAAACGGGCAGTTGCGTTGAATAGGCCCTTGGGGTTGTCAAATTTCCAAAAAGACAAGAACAAGTCAGTCTCTCTCCGCCAGGCATGTATTGCGGCGATGATCGTCGCTGTCGGTGCCGGGTGTTCAACCGGTACGGTGCCGAAGGGGGCATCATTCGGGGCTAACCAGGGCGGTGAAAGGGCAGATCATTTTGGGGAAATCCAGATTGCAGCTGCTGATCTCCAGCGAACCAACTGGCCGTCGCGCAAACGCTCGAGTTTGATCGGGCGCCTTATCGGGCGCGGCCCTGCATCAGCTGGCGATACCGCAGCGCTTGCTGGCGACGCATATTACCGAACCTTACAACAAGAAGATGCGCCCTTGCAGCGTTTGTTGGCGGATGCTGACGAAACATTGGAGAAGGCGGAGCGACTTACCCAGGTCGCATCACTCGCATTGGAGCGTGCGCAGCCAAACTTCTCCGACGTGGGGGTGCTGGAAAGCGCGATACAACAATTGCAGCGGTCTAAGTCCGTTTATCTGACAACCACCAAACGTCTTGCCGGTGACGCAGTGGAGCGGGAATTAACCGCATTGAGCTTGCGTGGACGCTTTGATGCGGCGGTCTCGCGCATGTCGCATCTTGCAGACGATTACGCAGACGCTGCAACCGGCAGATCATTATTTTCGGCAAGTGCGCGGCCCCAGAATGGCCAAACTTCCGTGCAGGATATTTCCAAAATAGCTGCGCGGTAGCTTGGTGGGCCCAGGCGCGCCCATGCTCCCAACGAAACATCAATGTAAGGCCAGTGGCAGTGGTTTAGATTGTGACCGGTGTTGCGCCGTTTTCAGGAACTGGCAGGCCGTTTTCCTGCGCGTCTTTTATGCGCTGCTCGTAAATGTCGAAAAGAGCGATGTTTGACCCTGGCAGGTCGCGTATCTGCGCGAGGGTTTGCTCTGCTTTTTCAAGTTCACCAGCGCGATATGCCGCGAGCATGTCTCTATGGGCTTCGTCCAGTGCACGGAATGACTTTCCAGATTTCAAGAACGGACTTCCGACCAAAGCATGAATGGCAGAAGAACGGGCGCGGCCGCGTGGTTGCACGCGATCAAGTTCCAGAAATGCAAAATTGTGCCGCATACTGCGGAAGATTTCGTCATTGACAATGATTGCAGGCCCATAATACGCCGCCTGCCGGGAAAGGAATGATGCCATGCGCATCGGTTCGCCGATGGCGGAATATCTATTCGTCCGCCCATGTCCCATCGGTCCGACGAGACATTCTCCGCTACTTATCCCAATGGCGAGGTGAAGGCGGATGTCATGCTCGGAGCGCCCACTGTCAATCTGAGCGTTAATCTTGTCCATGAGCTCGATAAGGCGAAGCGCAGACAGGCACGCCGCTTTGACATGGTCAGCTGTTTCAAATGGTGCATTAAAATAGCCAAACACCTTGCCGCCGTCTGACTGGTCCGTTGCGCCGCCCATTTCAACGATCGCTTGGCGTACGGATTGACATGCGCTCGCGACCATGGACGTTACTGCCCCAGGCTTGCCCGCGAAACACTGAAGATCCTCATCAAGCAGCGTCAGTTCGCAGGCCAAGATGGTAATTTCCCGCCGCGAACCATCCAAAATGGATTTCGGACCGTCTTCGCGAATCTTTTTTAAAGTCTGTTCTGGCAGTGTAAGTTTGAAATTATTGCGGAGCTGCTCATCAGAAAACGCCGCGCCGAAGGATCCCCCGCCAGCAGCAGAAAGTGCACCAAGACCGAGAGCCAGCGCCCCCGGCAGTGGATCAAAAACATAATTTGATACGTAAAGCAGACCGCCGGAAAAAAGAAACAGCACGATAGCGCCCAATGCGGCGAGCCCAAGAGTATACCAAAATGAAATACTTCGTGTAAAAATTATAACGATCATGCCAAGCGCGATAACGCTAAGCGCTTCGATATATCCCATCCATATCGGGCGATTTTGAACCGCACCTTGCAGGATTTGCTCCGCAATTGTTGTATGGAGTGCTGCTGGTGATAACGCGCCATTCGGTGTGGGGATGGCCGCACCGGTTTTGGTATCGCGGCCGATGAGGACAACTTTGCCGGCCAGGTGTGTGTTTGACGTAGCTGCGGTGTGCAGGCGCCAAGCAGCGGTTGCCGTGGGCATAGGGCGTTGCGGCCAGAGAACCGCCGCACGGGTAAATTGGTCAACGGGTAGCGTTTTCGCACCTAGTTTTATAGCGCGCACAATTTGGTCGTTGTCCGTCATGGCTGCGCTGTTATGTAGGACAGTGAAGTGTGATTCCTTGTTGGCAAGCCGTGCCGCTTGGAGGGCAATTGACGGTTTTGCTGTCCCATCCACAGACCACAAGAGCGGTGCCGCGCGGAATACCCCGTCGCCGTCCAGCGGCAGGGTGGTAACACTTAGTTGAGCCGCAGTGTTCATTGCCTCGTTGACACCAAAGCGTGGCTTCGAGATTGGCAGGGAGATGTACTGCGTTGCGCCATTTGGCGTATCCAGCATGGTGATATTGTCAGCTGGCAATGCCGCTTTATCGAGGGAAAGCTGGCCCAGGGATAGCTGACCGAGTTGGAAAGCAGGTGGCGCTGGGTCAATGGCGAATGCACCATTGGCGGCGTTAAGTGCTTTTGCCAGAGTTTCATCGGTGCTTGGCAGTGCTGCGAATTCATCGGCAAGTTTTTGCCCGCGCGCACCTTCCAACCAGAAGTTTGTGATGGTCGTTGTCGATAATGGGTCCGGCGTATCGACAGGCTCAACATAAATGACCCCCGTTGCACCCGCCGCTGCCGCATTGTCGACCAATTCAGCAATGACAGAGCGCGGCCATGGCCAGGGCCCAATGCGCTGGATGCTTTCATGATCGATTTCCACAATGTGAAACGGCGATAATCCGTGACTGTCCTGGGGGATCAGGCGTTGATAAAAATCAAAAAGCTTTTCGCGGGGGCCACCGGCGCGGGTTTGCGCGTCGCCGAGAGTTGTCAGGGCGAGAACACTGACCACGAGTCCCATAATCAGCTGGGGGATAACCGCCGTCCATCCGACACGATGAGGGAATGAAAATTTACGCACCCGTTCAAACTCTCCGTTCAATCTCGTGTGCAGATCTAATCTCGGGGCCATTGGCGCTAGTAGCAAGGTTTGCCCATTACGCTCGCTAGCTTTGATGCACACGTCCCGACATGCGCGACCTGTTTCCAAACTGAGACGTCATCTGCACCGCACCAACAAGCCAATTAGGGTCTGTTCACCATAATTTCAGACTAGAGTGCAACACTGTCTTGAAAAGTACACGTGCAACTCCCGTGCCGATCGGGTAAGATTCTTTTAGTTGATTAAGTGAAAGGGTCATTATTATGGCCGCGGCGTTTTCTTTCGAGACACGCGACGATATCTGGCGGCTAAGGGTATCGGGCGAGTGGCGAGCGCGGTTCTTGGGCGACATTGACGAAGATTTGCGAAAATTTCAGGCAGATTCGGTCGGCCACGATCTCATAATTGACCTCGATGATCTCACCGGGCTGGATACGGCAGGCGCAATGGTGTTGCAGCGGGTGATGCGCGCTTGTACCGCACGCACGACCGCTTCTCACTTTCGTGGTGGCTCGCGCGCGCACCGTGCCCTGATTGAACATGTTGAGCCGCATTTGCAGCCCTGCCCGGTAGAACCGCCATGGCGGGACCCGTTTTTGTTACTGCTAAACCGGTTGGGTAGGGGCGCTTACGGTGCCTATATCTCCGGTATTAAAATCCTGAGTTTCATTGGCGTTGTTGTTACAACCTTAGCGCGCGTGGCGCGCGACCCTAAGCGTCTTCGCGTTACCTCTATCGCGCATCATATGGAAGAAGCCGGCCTCGACGCGATGCCGATCATCGGATTGGTGTCGTTTCTTGTCGGTGCCGTCGTCGCTTATATGGGCGCGAAAACGCTGAAAATTTTTAACGCCGAAATCTTCACCGTTGAGCTTGTCGGACTTTCCGTATTGCGGGAATTTGGCGTCTTGCTTGCAGCTATTCTGCTTGCTGGCCGATCGGGCAGCGCATTCACCGCGCAGATCGGTTCGATGAAAATCCGCGAAGAAATTGATGCAATGCGCACACTTGGGCTCGATCCGATCGAGGTTCTCGTTCTGCCGCGAACGATAGCGCTTGTTCTGATGACGCCGATATTGGCATTTTTAGCGGCCATGCTTGGGCTGATCGGCGGCGGCCTTGTCGCCGCCCAGGCACTTGATGTCTCCCCGGTATTGTTCTTGGCCCGAATGGAAGAAAGCATCACTATTTCAAACTTCTGGGCGGGCATCATCAAGGCACCATTCTTTGCTTTTATTATTGCCGTTGTCGGGTGCTTCCAGGGCATGGAGGTGGAAGGAAGTGCTGAATCGCTGGGCCAGAGAACGACGCTATCCGTCGTCCAGTCGCTGTTTTTGGTCATCGTTATTGATGCATTTTTCGCTATGTTTTATCTGGAAATTGATTTCTAAATGGCCGTACACGGAACACATATGCTAAATGGCGGTGATCAAGCGCTCGACGCTGATGCGGCGATTATCTCCATTCGGGGGTTGAAAACGCAGTTTGATAGCGTGGTGATACATGACGATCTTGACCTTGACTTGATGCGCGGTGAGATCCTTGGCGTTGTTGGCGGCTCCGGGACCGGGAAGTCGGTTTTGATGCGTGCGATTATTGGCCTGAAACGCCCCACTGCCGGAACGGTGCGTGTCTTTGGGGAGGATTTCTATCGCGTGGGTGAGGCTGGCCGGCTTGCTATAGAGCGACGCTGGGGTGTCTTGTTCCAGGGTGGGGCGCTGTTTTCCTCTTTGACGGTCGCGCAAAACGTTATG
Source organism: Parvularculaceae bacterium (assembly GCA_004213235.1). GTDB lineage: Bacteria > Pseudomonadota > Alphaproteobacteria > Caulobacterales > Parvularculaceae > MED-G105. The sequence continues at coordinate 25,521 of SHAI01000001.1, read as the reverse complement.
GCCCCAATCCGGGAGCATCTGAACGTCTCCGACAAGCTGGCAGAGGAGATGGCGGCGTTAAAGATTTCTATGGCTGGTTTGCCGCCTGACGCCGGAGCCAAATACCCCTCTGAGTTGTCGGGCGGGATGCGCAAACGTGCAGGGCTTGCAAGGGCTTTAGCTTTGGATCCAGAGATCGTATTCTTGGATGAACCGACGGCGGGCTTGGATCCGATTGGCGCTGCACAGTTTGATGAGTTGATTGTTAATCTCAAGAATTCCTTAGGGCTAACCGTGTTTATGGTAACCCATGATTTAGATTCTCTGTATGCGGACTGCGACCGGATCGCGGTTCTTGCAGAAAATCGGGTTATCGAAATCGGCCCGCTTGAGGAGGTAAGGCGGGCAGATCACGCCTGGATACGGGAATATTTTGCCGGGCCAAGGGGCCGGGCGGCGGGGATGTCGCACGCTTAGGTGCCGCGACGATGTGAATAAAAAGGAACAAAGCGTGGGAACCACTGCGCTTGGGAAAGTGTTAAAATGGAAACGCGCGCGCACTTTGTAATAATTGGTGCCATTGTACTTATCCTCGTGTCCATCGCGTTTTTCTTCGTGCTGTGGCTTGGTGGTAATCGCGCTGAGTATGACGAATATGACGTTATCTTCAGCGAGGGGGCTTCCGGCTTGTCCTCCGGCTCACCAGTGCGCTTTAATGGCATTCAAAAAGGTGAAGTGGGTGCTCTCACCATTAGCGAGGACGATCCGACTATTGTCCGTGCAAGGATCCGCGTCGAAAGTGATACCCCGGTCACGACCAGCACAAAAGCGAAATTAGAGCTTGTCGGCTTTACCGGGCTTGCCGTGATCCAGTTGCGCGCGTCAGACAAAAATGCACCACTCTTGAAAGATGAAGTGCGCGGCATCCCTCAAATTCAGGCTGAGCCGTCTGGTTTCGCGGCGTTTCTGGAGGGGAGTGGCGATATCGTCGAGGCGGTTTTGCGACTTTTATCGGAGGATAATACCGATTCATTCGGCCGGATCCTCTCAAGCATCGATAAAGCGGTTGCGGCGCTGGCGGAAAATGATGAGGAAATTGGCCAGACCATTCGCAATACAGCAATTTTGACTCACAATCTCGCTGACGCGTCGGAGTCATTAGCGAAGGCTGCTGAAGATTTGGACGTGTTGATTGCCCGCGATGCGACCGGCGCGCTCACCGAAGCGCGTGAGACAATGGCAGAATTGCAAATTCTGATCAAAGACGTTCAGGTTGTCGTCGAAGAAAATCGCGAGCCCCTCAATGTTTTTTCTGAGAACGGATTAGCGCAAGTCGGACCAACTCTTGCCGAGGCGCGACGGGCGTTCCGCACCCTCGACGAAGTGTTGCGCGAGATAGACCGTGATCCGCGAGGGTATCTTCTTAATGAGTCCACGCCGCAGGTAAATGGGGGGCAAGAATGAACGTTCGCCTATTAAAAGTTTTCGCATCTGCAAGCGCTGCGCTTGTCCTTTCTGCGTGTGTGTCGGTGTTGCCAGATGCGCCGCCGCCAGTGCCGCGCTTTGACGTTGCCGATGTGACGCCGCCGGCAGGCACGCCGGTTTCCTGGTCCCTTGCCATTGAGGACCCGATTGCGACGCGTGCAATTGACAGTGCACAGATTGCCCGGGTGCGTTCCGGTGAGCTCTATGAGTATTATGCTGACGGTCAATGGGTTGATCGCGCACCCCGTCTGGTCCATGCGGCAACTGTTCGATCATTCCAAAATTCCGGGCGCATTCTTGCCGTTGGTTCCCGTACTAGCCAGCCTTTTGTCAATTTTATTCTGCAAACGGACATACGCTCGTTCGAGGCGGATGCGACAAGCGGTGCCTTGCTTGCGCGGGCAGAAATTTTTGCGCAACTTACCGATCGACGTGGCCGGATACTGGCGGCGAAACTGTTTGAAGTGAAAACACCGCTCAAGAGTGATAATGCAGATCAGGTGACGAGTGCACTCAATCGGTCTATGGGCCAGCTTCTCCCTGATCTGGTCGATTGGACGCTGGAGCAGGGTGAGCAGGCATATCGCGGTGAGGCTGGCGGGGCGCAGGCTAACTAAAGCTCAGGCCCTCAAAGCTCAGGCCGACGAAGCTCAGGCCGACGAAGCTCAGGCCAACGAAGCTCAGGCCAACGAAGCTCAGGCCAACGAAGCTCAGGCCAACGAAGCTCAGGCCAACAAAATTCGGTTCATCGAAGTTCAGGCAAAATAACCGACTGTCGCACCAATCAGAAGATAAACCCGGCCGAGAGGTGATGCGAGGTATTGTTCCAGCTCCTCGTCAGCGCTCTCAGATGCTGTTGCATCCTCAAGCAGGCTCTCAAATCCGTGTAAAAATTCATGGATGGCTTCTTCAAAAGAACGATCGCGTGCGGATTCCATCCGTATGCGCTTCTTCACATCGGCTTCGTTGAGACGAAGCATGCGGTTGGCAAAGACGTTCCGGTCGCCGTCATCAAACCGGTCCAGCATATGTTCTGGCAGTTCCCCGTAAAGGCGGCGATCTAAATTGAGCGTGAAGTTTTGCAGCCGGTGAATGACCGTCATCGCGTCAACTTTCGGGTCGGACGGCGTGCGGCGCGTGGTTTGTACGGGGGGCGCGGTGTGTGCTGGCGGCACTGGCGGCACTGGCGGCGGTGCTGATTGTTGCGGTGGCGTGTTTGTTGTTGCGTTCGATTGCGGGGCCTTGCGGCGCTGGGCAGTGGATAAGTCCAATGGCTCTGCACCGTCCGTCGCGGTCAGAATTTCGCGCCAGCTAACGTTCTGGCGTTCCCTGTCATCTGAATTTCGATCACCCTCGTGGCTGGGCGATGCTGTGTCTGCGCGATCGCGCAGTGTTTGCCGCGCAGGGTTTTGCTGACGCGTTGGGGCGGTGCGTGGTTTATTATCCACCGTGTCATTCGCTATCGCACTGGTTTCGTCAGCAACGCCATTACGCGCTGCAGGCGTATGTTGGGCGATACCTTTGGGTTGAGGCACAGGCTGGTTTCCTGCCTCTATCAGGCGTGTGGCAGCGTCCTGTTCATGCAGCTGCACCTCTGCAAGTCGGCTCAGCCGGTCTGTTTGCTGCGAAATGGCATCGGCGAGGCGGTCAGCGCGTTGGCGTTGTTCTTTAATCAAGCCCTCAAGGCGCGAATTTTCTTTTTCCAGGGCCGCGCGGGCGTCGATCAGCTCTTTATTTTGATCGCCGATTTGCCCCGCCTTATCCTTGCTGCCGGCATTTTCAGTTCCAGCCGGGGTCGGGGCATGTTCACGCATAATGCTGGCATCATCGGCGGTTTGGTGTGCCGTTTCGCCCGTCTCTTTACGGGCCGGGAGGGACGGATCGCTAACGTCGGTGACCCGCGAGGCTTCTTTGCTGTTGCGTTGAGCCACGCCTGCGTTCCCACCAGCGTTCGCAGTGCGCGCCGTGTCTTCCTTCGACGGCAAGTCAACTGCGCCCTCTACACCGCGTTCTGTTTTGTTGCGGGCCGTTTTTGCGAGCTGGCCGACCTTGGCGGTCTTGTCTTCGCCATCTTGCGCGCCTGGCGCTGCTACCTTGTCCGCCTTTTCCGGTATGCGCTGCGTTTCACCTGTTGATTGCTCTAAAGGTGTCGCCGCGCGGGCAACGTGATCTTCGGTTTTAAGCATGGCCTCGCTCAACGCATCGAAGCTTGACAGTGCGCGTTGAGCAATGTGTTCCAATCGCGCAAGGCGCTCTTCCAAACGCCCTTCAGCCTGGTCTGCAAGGTTATTCACATTGTTGAGTGAATCGATGCTTGTTTGCGCTTTTTCCGCAATTGCGACAGCGAAATCATCTGCCTGGGCGTTCAACTGTTCGGTGAGGGTCATCAGATGCGCCCGTTCACGGGCAACCAGGTCTGCTGAGCCAGATGCGTGGCCCTCGACCGCCGCACCGGCGGTTTCTATCGCTTCGACATGCTGGCGGATCATGGCTTCAACCGTGGCGAGCCGGATAAGCGCATCATCAATACCGGCATTTACCGCATCAATCTGGGAACGCACGGCCGTGCCAACGGCCTGCACGTTAACGACCGCATTGCGGTCCGGCTGCACAAGGCGTTCTGCAGAAACAGCGATGCGATCTGCTGCAGACATCATCAGCAGCTGGCGCGACACGATATAGCCAAGCGCGTAGATCATCACCGGCACGACAAGGGTAAAGATGATGGCCCAGGTGGGGTATGCGTTGATGATGTTCCACCCGCTCAGGGACCCGGTTGCTGACAAGTGACCGATAGCGGTGAACACTGGCCAAAAGGTCAGCATTGCCGTGAAAATAAAAGCTGACGAGATCCGCGAGGCGTAGGAGGCTTGCTGGCCAATGCGGCGCCAATCAGTCGCGCCTGCGCGCTCAACTGGTTCCTCAAACGGGTCGACCTTCAGATCGACCGAACCATCTGCGCCGCCAGGCAAGGTGCCTGCCTCCACAATTCCCTGGAATCGGACGCGCCGCTTTGGACCGGTTGATGTTGGTTTGTTCATATTGATACTTACGTCGCCCATCAGGAATCCGGGATTGTCAATTCTTCCGCATAACCGATTTTAGCTGGTGCGCCAAACATTTGACGGCCACAAATTTAGGCTAGGCGCGAAAGTGACTGAATCTTATTATGTCACGGGGAAATCACCAAAACTGCAGGAAAGTAATTCGATCATGCTACCCACCCTGAAGAGGACTGTGAACAGCGGCGTGTTTCAAACCGGCGTGCTGGTGCTGATCATCCTGAATGCAATCATCCTTGGATTGGAAACGATTGATCCGATCTTGCAAGAATATGGGGATACGCTTCGCATCGTGGATCGCTTGATCGTTTATGCATTTGTGATCGAGCTCACGCTACGGTTCGCCGCTGAACCACGCGATTTCTTTCGAACCGGCTGGAACCTGTTCGATTTTATCATCGTCGCCACCTCGCTTATCGCCGCAAGCTCTGGCCTGGCGGCCATTCGGGCCTTTCGGGTGTTACGTGTGTTGCGCGTTGTGACGGTGATCCCGCGAATGCGGGTGGTGGTTTTCGCCTTGCTGGAATCGATACCCGGGATTGCATCAGTCGGCGTTGTTTTAGTGCTGATCCTCTACGTCTTTTCCGTTATCGCCGCGACCATGTTCGGTGACGCGCATCCGGCGCTTTTCGGGGACGTTTTCGTTGCCATGTACACGCTTTTTACGGTCATGACGCTGGAAGGCTGGCGGGAAATCGCTGATGCGGTCGGGGCCACGCATCCCCATGCCTGGGTGTTTTTCCTCTGCTTTTTGTTGATTGCGACATTTACCATGCTCAATCTTTTCGTGGCGATTGTTGTTCGCGTGGTGGAAGAGGATGCAGATGAGGCCATGCGGCAGCAAACCGAGGTGCTGCGCGGCGAAATCTGCTTACTTCACGATAAACTCGATGCCCTGCTGGCGCAGAACCAGCGGTCTTGATGGTGCTGGGCCCATTTGTGCCGGATTGCGCCGATATAGAGCCACCGGGGCGCACAGGCACAAGAGCGCAAGAGCATAGGGGGCGAGAGGCATAGCTGCGTAACGTGACGGGACGTTAAGCGGTGCGACGATAAACTCCCACTGGTAGATATGGCTGGCTCATGAAGGTGCTTGCCCGCGCCCGCGCTATTTTCTACCAAGGTGGCAATAAAACTGCGCCAGCGTATCAAGCCCTGCAAGGGGCCGATTATTGGAGAACGCTCTCATGCTGCAAAACAGCCGTGTTGGACTGAATTTTGGTCTTGATCCCTTGATTGAGGAGATGCGCGCCGCGGTTGGGCGCTGGGTTGACGATCGCCTTGCGCCGCGGGCGGCCGAGATTGACGAAAACAACGAATTTCCCCGCGATCTATGGCCGGAATTGGGGGAGCTCGGTGTCCTTGGTGTCACTGCGGACGAGCGCTATGGCGGGCTTGGTCTTGGGTATCTTACCCATGTCGTGGTGATGGAAGAAATCTCGCGCGGATCAGGGGCGATTGGTTTGTCCTACGGGGCGCATTCGAACCTGTGCGTCAATCAAATCAATCTGAACGGCAATGAAGATCAAAAGGATCGTTATCTGCCGAAGCTTGTCTCGGGCGAGCATTTAGGGGCTCTGGCCATGTCGGAGCCGGGTTCAGGGTCCGATGTTGTATCCATGAAATTGAAAGCGGTTAAAAAGGGCGATCGCTGGGTGCTTAACGGCAACAAGATGTGGATAACAAATGGACCTGGTGCGGACGTGTTGATGGTTTATGCCAAGACCGACCCAACTGCCGGTAGCCACGGTATTTCCGCCTTCCTGATTGAAAAGGGGTTTAAGGGATTTCGAACCGCTCAGAAGCTTGACAAGCTTGGTATGCGCGGGTCCGACACATGCGAACTTGTGTTTGAAGACTGCGAAGTGCCTGAGGAAAACTTAATTGGTGGACTGAATAATGGGGTTCGTGTCCTGATGTCTGGCCTGGACTATGAGCGCGCGGTTCTGTCAGCCGGGCCGTTAGGCATTATGCAGGCGGCGCTGGATGTGGTTGTGCCCTATGTGCATGAGCGCCATCAATTCGGGAAAGCCATCGGGACGTTCCAATTGGTACAGGGCAAGATCGCGGACATGTATACCATGATGAACGCGTGCAAGGCCTATGTTTACGCCGTTGCTGCCGCCTGCGATCGAGGGGAAACGACACGTCAGGACGCTGCCGGGTGCATTCTCTACGCGGCGGAAAAAGCAACGCAAGTCTGCCTCGATGCGATCCAGCTCTTGGGCGGTAATGGCTATATCAATGAATACCCCACCGGGCGTTTGTTGCGGGACGCCAAGCTCTATGAGATTGGGGCTGGTACCAGCGAGATCCGGCGTATGCTGATTGGGCGCGAGATATTTGAATTAACGAAATGACGCCCGGTTTTGGGCAGGATGATATCGAATCCCGGATCTATGTTACTCGGTGTACGCCCGGCGGCGGCGCGCATTTGCGGTTTGACGCAGTAGTTCGCTGATCAGAGGTTTCGATGATCCGCGCGCGATGATGACGCCGGCACCGACACACAAAGCCCCGACATTTAAAATGGTATCAATGTCGGAGATTGCCGGGTTTCCGATCAGGGTCATTAAAAACAAGGCGGTACCGGCCCCTGGTGCGCCGCCATACCAGGCGAGAAAGCGTTGTGATTCCGGCGGTAATTTTGTCCGCTGCAGAATTGCCAGACGTGGGCCTGCGCGCAGGATCGTGACCGCGGATACCGCAAGCAGCACCGGCAATAATTCCGCGCTGAATATGCGGGGTAGAACCAGTGCGCCGAACCAGAAATAGGTGGTTGGGCAAATCAGCCGTTCAGCCAGCAGGTTGAGTTGCGTGCGCGTCGCTGCTGCACCTTTTGTCTGTTCACCCCATAACAGGCCCGCCGCCGTTGCGGCGACAATTGGGTCAGCGCCGATTGCCGGAGAAAGCCCGAATGATGCTGCCGCTGCAATCGGTGCAACATACATGTCGGCACGGCGACGTTTGACAGTTTTTCTGAGGAAAGTACCGAGCAAGCCGCTTGCCAGACCAAATGCACCGCCGAAAAGAAATCCTTTGAAAACGCCAAAACTTGCAGACAGTAATGGACCTGCAGCGGGTTCACCCATGCCGGGGGTGGCGGCTATCGCGGCGGCGAAGACCGCGACAGGAACACCAAGGACAACAACTGCTGCACCCTCTAGTTTGACGATGCGTTTTACGGCACGCGGGGTTGGCGCACCTGAAATGGCCGCGCGGTCAAACGCGGCACCGTTTAGCATCAATGCAGCTGAGATGAGGGCGGCGACCGCCATCCCGATGCTGGGTAGCATGATGAAGGTCGTTAACGTACAGATCACAAAAAATAACGGCGCTGCACGGGTCGTCAGGGCTAAAGATTCCGGGCAGGTCGCGGCAAGGCGCGATACCCGGATCTGCGCGGCCGAGGCAAATCCAAAAAGGCCGAGGCCGGCGCTGGCGAATAAAGCGGCCATGTCGGGCGGCATGACATCTACTTTTGCCGCACGGATTGCGAGCCCAAAAAATAGACCGAGCGCAAGCACGAGGGCAGGCCGTTTGGCCACTGGCCGGCCAAACTTGCGCTGTGCGGCGAGAATAACGCCAAGCAGAACCATTACAGGCACCGCATGGGTGAGAATCGTTTCAAAAGTCATTGTCTCTCCAGTCGCAACCGTGAAGAAAACGCCACGGGCGCGACCCGATACGCAGCGTGATGCCATTGGCGGGTGATGCCATTGGTAACGAATGCTATTGGCAGGGCACGCAAGATTGAATCCCTATGCTGAGTTGATCCGGTGTTCCGCGCAACCGGTGTATACGGCATATTCGTGCAATTAATTGGGGAAAATTCCGCGGTGCGCGCAGTAAGTGGCGTTTGCCCTGCCTTTTCGAAGAAAACTTATCGAACAGCTACACCCGTTTGTGTGCGGGGTTTTGTCGGTGATTTCTGTCAGACTTATCGAACACCGGTCTGGTCCCCCATAAAGTGGCGGCGTGCGCAAGTGCCGTATTTGATAGGACGGCGGAAAGGGTTGCAATGGTGAAAAAAATCGCGGAACGCCCATCGAATGCCGGGGCAGAAAAACGTGGGCGCCTCAAGCGCGCGGTGGCAGGCGTTGCGCCTCAAATTGCCCATGCCCTGGGTGGACCATTGGCTGGCGCCGCGGTTGGGGCACTGTCGCGTGCGATCTTCGGCATTGATGATGCTGACGAGGCAATGCTGGCGGATGTATTGGAAGGGGCTAACCCGAAAGAGCGCGAAGCCTTGATGCGTGCGGAACACGAGTTTCGTCTTGCCTTGCGTCAAGCAAATTTGATTGAACAGGAAATCGCGGCTGGGGATCGCGCAAATGCCCGCGATCGCCAGGTGAAAATGGATGATCTGACGCCCTCCATCCTCGGCGGTTTGATTATTGGCGGTTTCTTCGTGGTCCTGGCAGCAATGGTCACGCGCCGATTGCCCGCCGGGGCGGAAACGGAATTTTCGATTATGCTCGGTGCCCTGGCGACCATGACCGCCGCGGTCGTGAATTATTTCTTCGGATCGTCTGTTGGGTCCCGGGAAAAAACCAGGATGATGTCGCCTGTTTCCATGCCTGATAGCGCCGCTCGCCTCGAACCGGTGGAGGATGTATGACAAGGCGCTTGCGCGGAATATAATGCTTCTTTGGTGAGGTGAGGGTGGTGCTGTTTTGTCATTTTCCACGATAGTCATTGGCGGTGGTGTTGCCGGCCTTTCCGCGGCATGGGCGCTGGTGCGGCGCGGGGAACGGGTTTTGGTTCTCGACGGACGTTCGGCTGCACCGCGAGCAAGTCTTGCCGCGGCGGGAATGCTGGCACCATCCTTCGAGTTGGGGCCGGACGAGATACCACCGACGGCCAGCGTGTCCCCCGTGGAGAAAGCCCTTGGAGACTTTAGCCGCCAGAGCCTTGCGCAATGGCCTGAATTCGCCGCCGAGCTTGAGGAGGTAGCCGACACGTCAATTGACCTGCAGTCCGGCGGGATACTCGGGATTGCATTCGATGGCAGGGACCTTGACCAGCTAAGGCTGCGTTATCGCGCCATGGCAGATGTCGGTGCAAAAGTGGAATTACTGTCAGCCGACGAGGTTCGGGCCGCTGCGCCCGGGATCTCGCCTGCCATTGTCGGGGGCTTGTTTGCCGCCGGGGAAGGCCAGGTTGATCCCGTTCGCGTGATCGATGCGCTAACGAATGCGATAACCCGTTTTGGCGGGCGTATTGTTACCGGTATCGTCACTGCAGTTCAGCATTCCGGGGCGGGGGTTGAAGTGATGCTGGCAAGCGAGCCGGCACCTGTTCTGGCGGATCGCGCCATTATCGCAACGGGCGCGCGCAATCTCACCTTAAAATCCTTGAGGGGGGAGGCCGCCTTGCCGGCACCTGTCCGGCCTGTGAAGGGGGAGGCAATGGCCCTTTCCCTGTCGGCACTTGCTGGCCCCTTGCCGTTCGTGGTGCGTGCGCCGGGGGCATATCTATGCCCCAAGGCCGATGGCCGTGTGGTGGTTGGTGCAACGCAGCTGGAAGACAGGCACAATATCAGTGTCGACCAAAAGGCAGTTGATGGGCTACGCGCCCATGCCGAAAAAGTGGCTCCTTGCCTTGAGGGTATTGCGGAATGTGGCCGCTGGGCGGGCCTGCGCCCTGGTACACCAGATAATGCCCCCATTTTAGGGCCAGCGTTCGCCCACGATAGACGGATCATATATGCCCTTGGTGGCTACCGAAATGGTGTGTTGTTGGCACCAGCAATGGCGCAGTTGGCCGCTGACGGGGCGAATAGTTCCGATATCCACTGGCCAGAAGCATTTGCACCGGCACGTTTTGCTGTGCCGAAAACCCTTGCGCGGGCGGTGGGTTAGCAAAGTGTTGACATTCATGCGTCAATTTAAGGTGAAAATCGCTTAACCAGGCTGCCGCAATATGCCTTCGTCAATTTCGGGTCTTCAAGCACCGCCATTGCGCGTTTCCAGCGCATTGCAAACGGCTGCAAGCAAGACAGGTGCAGATTTTCAATATCTTTATAAAGTCGCGGCGCGGGAAAGCTCGCTGAACCCGGACGCGAAAGCCAAAACATCCTCGGCGACGGGGCTGTTTCAGTTTATTGAACAAACCTGGCTTGGCGCGGTAAAAAACTTTGGTGCGGAACATGGACTGGCCAAGGAAGCTGCTCAGATTTCCCGCGGGGCCGATGGCCGGTTTCAGGTTGCTGATGCCGCTGCGAGAGCTGAAATTCTGAATCTGCGAAAAGATCCGGATAAAGCCTCTCTCATGGCGGGTGAACTGGCGATGGAGAACAAAGGGTCCCTGGAAAAACGTCTTGGTCGCGATGTTTCCGGACCAGAGCTTTACGCGGCGCATTTTTTAGGACCGTCCGGTGCGGTCAAACTTTTGTCCGCACCGCAATCAACACCTGCTGCTGATCTCGTGCCCGCTGCGGCGCGCGCCAACCATAATGTATTCTATGACGGTGATCGATCGAAGAGTGTTGCGGAGGTTGTAGACAGTTTTCGCAAAACCATTGGTGTTGCTAATGCTGCGCGTGACCGGGCGTTGGCCGCAGCGCCGAATACATCAACCCCGCCTGTGAATGGCGGGCCTTTCCCAACACGTCGCGTCCAGTCCGCTGCGCCATTGGCACCGTCGGCGCCTGTAAAATATGTGCAAAACAGGGCGGGCCAGATCAATAGCTCTGCGGCGCGGGTTGATGAGTTCTTACGCCAATTCGGTGGTAAATCGCCAGTATCGCCCCTTGCCTTGATGGTTCTGGAAGCGATTGACCCAACAAAACTGAGCGGTACATTGCGCTAGTTGTTTGTCTTTATAGTGACTATATTAACTTGAATTTTCTATGCGCAGCCCGATGAATGCCCGCAGCTATCGCACCGCAGACAGGTGCCATTGCGCATTAATGTAAACTGTCCGCATGCGGGGCAAGCGTCACCTTCATAGCCTTTCGCCTTGGCCTGGCGTGCTTCACCCATGGGTGAAGCAAGACTGCCTCGATGTGCTTTTTGTTTGACCGCTTCGGACAGCCGCGCAATCTGGCGCTCTATCCCTTCCGGGTCGTCACCTGGTTCCTCGATTACCGCCGCGTCGGCATCAATGATATCCGGCTCTTCTGCGTCCTCTTCTGAAGGCTCATCTGTCGTGTTGGCAGCGCGGAAGCGATCAAAATCTCCACCACGTAAAACCACAAGATTATCAGCCACCGTTGAGCGGCTGAACCCTTTTGAAATCAAGCGGGCCGCTTCTGCCTGTGCTTTTTCATCGCTGACCCCACGCCCGATTGCGTCAACTTTGGAATCTTCAGAATCTGCGTGCGCAAGGTCTGAGCGCCCCAGATAGGAAATCGCCAGTTCACGGAATATATAGTCAATAATGGAAGTTGCATGTTTGATTTGGTCATTGCCTTCAACTGGCCCTGAGGGATCAAATCGCGTGAAGACATAAGCGTCGACAAATTCTTCCAGCGGGACGCCGTATTGAAGACCAAGAGATATGGCGATGGCGAAATTATTCATCAGGCTTCGGAAAGCGGCACCTTCCTTGTGCATGTCGACGAAGATTTCACCAAGCTCGCCATCGTCAAATTCGCCTGTGTGCAGGTAGACCTTGTGCCCACCAACAATGGCCTTCTGGATATAGCCCTTGCGCCGGTCGGGTAAGCGCCGTCTGCCCGGCGTGCGCTCAATGATCCGCTCAACAATCCGTTCCGCAACGATCCGCGAACGTTCCGCTGATGGTGCCGCTTCCAGGTCCTCTGCAATGGTGATTTCGTCATGATCGTCGCTTGTTTCGCTGCCGAGAAACAGACTGGCCAGGGGTTGAGAAAGTTTTGACCCGTCGCGGTAAAGCGCAATGGATTTCAGCCCCAGCTCCCAGGCACGAAGATAGGTGCGCCCCGTATCCGCGATCGTTGCCGAGGCTGGCAGGTTGACGGTCTTCGAGATGCCACCGGAAATAAACGGTTGGCAAGAAGCCATCATTTCCAGATGCGCGGCAATGGAGAGGGCGCGTTCGCCAATGCGCCCGCATGGAACCGCGCAGTCAAAAACTGCCAAATGTTCCCCGCGCAGATGCGGTGCACCTTCCAGCGTCATCGCCCCGCAGACATATAAATTCGCAACGTGAATGTCCTCATCAGAATACCCGAGGTCGCGCAGGACGTCATAGCCGCTCGCCATCATCTGGTGATCATCAAACCGCAGAACATTCCGGCAAAAATCCTCGCCCAAAGCTGCTGGCGCAAAGGCGAATGTTAGATCGAATGCAGATTTCAGGCGTTCTTCCAGGGCGGTCAGATGGCGATCCAGAAATCCTTCGGCGCGCAGGGTTTCGTGATTGATCAATGGTGCATTTCGCAAGGTGCCATGACCGACCGCATAGTGGATGATTTTATCCGATCGTGCCTTGTCATAGCCAAGCGCGGCCAGCGCGTCCGGTACTGAACGATTGATAATTTTGACAAGCCCGCCGCCTGCGAGCTTTTTGAACTTCACCAGCGCAAAGTCAGGTTCAATCCCCGTGGTGTCACAATCCATCACCAGACCGATTGTGCCCGTCGGGGCGATCGCTGTTGTCTGGGCGTTCCGGAACCCGCTGATTGCACCTAATTCGACAACATCATCCCAGATTTTCCGGGCGCGGTTTGCAAGAGCTTCCCACGGGCAGGCTGCGTGATCGAAGGTGACGGGTTGTTTGTTCAGCCCCTCGAATGCATCCGCTTGCGGATCGAGTGCGGCGCGACGATGGTTGCGCATCACCCGCAGCATGGTGTCGCGATTGCGCTTGAATGCGGGGAAAACACCGAGCGCGGTGGCCATTTCCGCCGATGCGCGATAGGCGCACCCGGTCATCAAGGAGCTGATAGCGGCGGCAATTGCCCTGGCTTCGCGGCTGTCATAGCCATATCCCGACATCATCATCAAGGCACCGAGATTAGCAAATCCGAGCCCTAAAGTGCGATAGTCGAAACTTCGCTTGGCGATTTCAGCTGACGGATATTGCGCCATGGTAACGGAGATTTCCAGGACACAGGTCCACAGCCGGCAGGCATGGGTGAAACTGGCGACGTCGAAATCTTCGCCCGTTTTGAACTTAACGAGGTTGATTGACGCCAGGTTGCAGGCCGTATCGTCGAGGAAGAGATATTCTGAACACGGATTTGAGGCGCGTATCTCGCCGTCGGCCGCGCAGGTATGCCAGGCATTGATGGTATCACGGTATTGCAGGCCGGGGTCGGCACACCGCCATGCCGCTTCGTTCAGTTTTTGCCAGATGTCGCGCGCCTTGACGTTCTTTACGGGTTTACCGGTGACGCGGCCAATCAGCGGCCAGGCTTTATCGGCGGTAAGGGCGGCGAAAAAATCATCACCTATCCGAATGGAGTTATTCGCGTTCTGGCCGCTCACGCTGCGATACGCTTCACTGTCCCAGTCCACGTCAAAAACGTCGACCTTCATGTCCTTCATGCCCTGGCGCGCTAAATCAAGTGTGCGCTGGATGGCCCCCTCCGGGACAAAATCGGCACGTGCCGCGCGGATCTCCTGGGCGAGCTGTTTATTTGTTTTGGGGTCTGTTTGGGCACCGTCCCTATTGGGCATTGACCAACATGCCGCCATGATCGCGGGCAATCGCCGGGCAATAATCTTTGACCCCGCGACGAGCGCGGCGACTTTCTCTTCTTCTTTGGGTTTCCAATCAATGAAGTCTTCGATGTCCGGGTGATCAGCATCCAGAACGACCATTTTTGCCGCCCGGCGGGTAACCCCCCCTGATTTTATCGCGCCGGCTGCAGCATCGCCCACCTTGAGAAAACTCAATAGGCCGGAGCTGGCGCCGCCGCCGGACAAAGGCTCTCCGGTGCCACGAACATCAGAGAAGTTTGAACCGGCCCCGGAGCCGAATTTGAACAGCAGGGCTTCGCGTTGCCACAGGTCCATAATGCCGGCATCGCCAACCAGATTGTCTTTGACCGATTGAATGAAACAGGCGTGGGGCTGCGGGCGCTCATAGGCAGAGGCGCTTTCACGCACACTGCCGTCGGCAGGGTCGACATAGAAGTGCCCGTTTGAATCACCCTCAAGGCCGTACGCCCAGTGTAATCCGGTGTTGAACCATTGCGGGCTGTTTGGTGCCGCAATCTGGCGGGCGAGCATGTATTTCAACTCGTCGACAAAGGCGATGGCGTCGGCCTTGCCGTCGAACAGACCAGCTTTCCAGCCCCAATAACCCCATGCGCCGGCAAGCCGGTCGAAAACCTGGCGTGCATTTACTTCCGGTGCGTATCGGGATTGCGCAGGTAATTTGGCGAGCGCGGCGACGTCGGGGACCGATCGCTGGAGTTCGGCCGGGATATCTTTTTCTTTGACCCGTTTTGTTACCGCCGGGACGCCAGCTTTGCGCAGATATTTTTGCGCCAGGATATCTACCGCGGTTTGGCTCCAATTGTCCGGAGCGTGGATGTCTTCTGCGCTGAAAAGAATTTGGCCATTTGCATCGCGTATTTCTGTTCGCCGCGGGGTGAACTTTATCCCGGCATAGGGATCATTATCGGCAAGGGTGTAGAATCGGTTGAACTTCATGGCGTTTCGCTTACGGGCGAAGGCCCGCCCCCTGGTTGCGGCGCGTGACATCTTGTCCGGCTTTCGCAACGGGTTTTCAAGCCGTCAGGACTGTTCTGGCGCTTGGGAATGGCGACCTTCCATCGCTGTCGGCATCGGAGTGACTTTTCAGATCTGGCGGCTTCGACTAGACGTCCACTGGCGCGGGCGCCATAGTCCGCCGCGAATCATCTGCGCGCCGATTCGGTGCTGAAAGCAAAAACTATGTTGAAACAATTGTTTACCTGGTGGAACGGTACCACATTTGGGACGTCATTCACGCTATTTCGGCGTCGCGCCGTCATGGTCGGAACGGACGATCAGGGGAATCGCTATTATGAGGAGCCCGTTGCGAGCGCATCCGACGGGCGCACACGGCGCTGGGTGCTGTATCACGGCATTGCGGAGGCCTCGCGTGTGCCTTCCGATTGGCATGGCTGGCTACACCATACATTCGACACCCCGCCGACTGATGCGCCTTTGGAGCGCCAAACCTGGGAAAAAGACCATCTGCCCAATATGACCGGCACGCCGCTCGCCTATCACCCCAAGGGGTCGCTGGCGCAAGCTGGTGCCGGCAAGGACATTGACCTTGGGTATGAGGCATGGTCACCAGAAGACGCTTAGGGTGGGGACGCGCGTGGGGCGTCGGCCAAGTTTGTCGGATCGACATTTCAGTGCCGCAATCCTATCTTACGCTTGAGGGGCTCAGGTGACGAATAGGGGATGATGAAACTATGACATATCGCCAAAGCTTGGCTCTGGTCGCGATGCTCACATGTGCATCGCTGGTCCCTTCCGGGCCTGTCGCCGCCCAGGGTTCACTGCGGTCATCACCTGCCAGCGAATTGGATTTTTTGTCGCGTACGACTAATGACGAATTCCCAGATATTTCCAAACAGTCTGATCGACAGCCTGTCTCGGTCACCGTCCGGGGTTTGAATAAGGTTACGGCCAAGTACCAGGACATCACGATCCCGATGAATGAAACGGCAAATTTCGGCCGACTGGAAATACTGGCGCATTATTGCGACAAACGTCCTCCCGAGGAATTCCCGGAAGTTTCAGCATTCCTGCAGATTTTTGACAAAGGCTCTGTGGATGTTTCGGATGTTTTGAAGGTGCCGACGATCATAGATTCTGACCCATCGGAAAAACTGACGATCAAAGTCGTAAATGTCGAGGCGGGCGCAAATCCCGGTCCGGCGGTTGCGGGGGTGCCTGAAAATAGCGGCCCTTCTAACGGTTCCGAAGGCGAGTTAAGGTTGGAGACCACCCAAAAAATCTTTTCCGGGTGGATGTTTGCATCAAGCCCGGCGCTGAACGCACTGGAGCATCCCGTTTATGATGTTTGGGTCATTGACTGCCAAACATAGATTGTAGACGACAAAATCTCCGCTGATGAATTAGCAGGCGGCTGCGTAAAATCGGCCTTCACCTGAATAAGTTTTCTCAACTCATCCTGGTACACATTATTCGGCATTTCCCGAACCCCGAATTGTGCAAGGTGCTCGGTATGAAATTGGGTGTCGAGGAGCGAAAAGCCAGCTAATTTAAGCCGCGCAATCAGGTGCAACATGGCGATTTTGCTGGCGTTGGGTTCCTTGGAGAACATGCTTTCGCCGCAAAAAATGCCGCCGATTGCGATCCCATAGAGCCCGCCAACGAGTGCATTTCCATTCCAACATTCCACGCTATGGGCATGGCCGTGGAAATGGAGGTCGCAATAGGTCTCTATGATAGCGTCATTGATCCAGGTCTCTTCGCGCCCTGGCGTCGGCGCGGCACAGGCTTCAATCACCTGCTGGAATGCTGTGTTAATGCGTAGTTCAAACGGACAGCGGCGCAAAAACCTCAATAGTTTCTTCGGGGCGCGTGCCTCATTGAGTGGCAGTACGCCGCGCTGATCGGGCAATACCCAAACCACGTCTGCTTCGTGGCGCGCGCGCGCCATCGGAAAGTAACCCAGTGCGTAAGCCGCCAGGAGGTCGTCGACATTCAAGATGCTCGCGTCATCACGGGCCATGGCAAAACCATGACGTAATTTCACCGCTTGCGAAATGATGTGCCGTCAAGTTTTCGAGGCGAGCCAGTTTTCCAGCCAATGAATGTGGTAGTCGCCCGCCTGGAAATCCGGCTCATCAAGCAGGTCCACGAATAATGGTGTTGTTGTCTCAACCCCGGCGATCGCCAACTCCGACAAGGCACGCCGCAATCGTGCGATGCAATGATCTCTGGTTTCTCCAAAGACAATCAGCTTGCCAATCATTGAGTCATAATATGGCGGGATTGAGTAGCCGGAATAGACCGCGCTATCAAAGCGAACACCAGGTCCGCCGGGGGCGTGGAAAAAGGTGATTTCGCCGGGGGAGGGACGAAAGTCCAACGGGTTTTCCGCGTTGATTCGGCATTCAATGGCATGGCCCCGGAATGTTACGTCTTCCTGACGGAAACTCAGTTCCGCGCCAGCCCCGACATTGATCTGCTCGCGCACGAGATCGATTCGTGTGACCTGCTCGGTAATCGGGTGTTCCACCTGAATGCGCGTGTTCATTTCAATGAAATAGAACTCGCCATTCTCCCATAAAAACTCGATTGTCCCGGCACCTAGATAGCCAATGTCCGCAACGGCCTTGCGGGCAATCTCGCCAATGCGCGCGCGCGCCTCATTGTCCAAAACGGGCGAGAGCGCTTCTTCAAGGACTTTCTGGTGACGCCGCTGGAGGGAGCAATCGCGCTCACCCAATTGTGCGACATTCCCAAAACTGTCGGCAATAACCTGTATCTCAATATGGCGCGGGGTTGTCAGGTATTTCTCCAGATACACCGAATCATCGCCGAAGGCGGCGAGGGATTCAGCGCGCGCCGTTGACCACGCTTCGGCGAGATCATCTGCCGTTGGAGCGACCTTCATACCGCGCCCGCCGCCGCCGGCCGCGGCTTTGACCAATACCGGAAACCCAATTTCGTTCGCGGCCGCTTTGGCCTCTTCCAAGGTGGAAACCGGGCCATCACTTCCCGGAACCAATGGAACACCTGCAGCTTTCATGGCTGCTTTGGCTGCGATTTTATCGCCCATGACCCGGATATGCTCTGCCTTCGGACCAATAAAGACGATATTGTGCGCGTGGACGATATCCGCAAACCGGGCATTCTCCGACAGGAAACCATAGCCTGGGTGGATTGCATCGGCGTTTGTGATTTCCGCCGCTGAAATGATAGCCGGAATGTTTAAGTAGCTGTCTTTCGGAGCCGGCGGTCCGATGCAAACACTTTCGTCTGCGAGCCGGACATGAAGCGCATTGGCGTCGGCTGTGGAATGAACCGCCACTGTGGACAGGCCGAGTTCCTTACAGGCACGATGCACCCGCAGGGCAATTTCTCCGCGATTCGCGATCAGGACCTTCTGTACCATGATCGGTGCCCCTATTCGATCGTCAGGAGAGGTTCGCCGAACTCTACAGGCTGTTCATTCCGCACGAGGATGCGGGTTACCTTGCCCGAACGCGGCGCAGCCACCGGGTTCATGGTTTTCATCGCCTCTACGATCATTAACGTATCGCCCTCGCTAACCGCATCGCCAACTTTGACAAATGATGGTGTTCCGGGGGAGGCGGAAAGGTAAACAGTTCCTACCATGGGCGACGGCACGGCACCGGTTGGCGGTGCTGCCGGGCCTGCGTCTATGGCGGCCGGAGGCGTCGGGGCGGCAACCGGCTGAGGCTCAGCCGCAGCAACTGGAACGGGTGCGGATACAGCCGTAACCGTGCGCGCAACGCGGACGCGGATATTCTCTTTTTCGATTTCGATTTCCGTGAGCCGCGTATCGTCAAGAACGCCTGCCAGCTCGCGTATCCATGCGATTTCCAAATTGTTTTCGTCGTCTTTGGCGTCCGCCATCAGATATTCCTATTTTTTTTATTTCTCGACTTTTTCATTTAATCGCACAAGCGCGTCAAGCGCTAGCAGGTAACTGGTTATTCCGAACCCGCAAATAACCCCATTCGCGACCTTTGAAACATATGATCTTGCGCGAAAACGCTCGCGCGCGTGCACGTTAGACAAGTGCACCTCTACAATCTCAACAGCTGCTGCTGCCTTGAGCGCATCATGAAGCGCAATAGAGGTGTGTGTGTAAGCAGCGGCATTGAGGACAATGTCGGCCCCTGCGTTTGCCGCCTCCTGGACCCAGTCGACAAGATCGCCTTCATGGTTCGACTGGCGGAATTCTACGCTAACACCTAGCTTGGACGCGTGATTGCGGCATGCCGCCTCAATCTCCGCCAGGGTGGTTGATCCGTAAATTTCAGGCTCGCGCTGACCTAAAAGGTTCAGATTGGGGCCGTTCAGGATAAAAATGCGTTGTGGCTCGGTAATGGTCCCCTCCCGAATGGTCTCTTGTCCCTGGTGGCCCCTTACTTCGTGGCCCTGTCCTTGGCCGTCCTGTCCTTGGCCGTCCTGTCCTTGGCCGCATTACCATTAAATTCGGCCCATATGCTTGCCGGTGAGACGTTGCGCGCCTAAATGAAACGCCCATCAGCGAACCTTGAACCTACAGGCCTGCGATGAAAATAACCCTTAACGGTGAAACGCGGGAGTTGGAAGGCCCGCTTTCCATTGCCGAACTCACAACCCGCCTGACACTCGATCCGCGCAAGGTCGCCGTGGAGCGAAACCTGGAAATTGTCCCAAAATCTGCTTTTGGCGACACCATGCTTGCTGATGGTGATCGATTGGAAATTGTTCATTTTGTTGGAGGTGGCTGAGATGGCCGAGCTTTCCCGGGACCGTCTGGTTATTGCCGGGCGGGAGTTTTCTTCGCGCCTCATTATCGGAACGGGCAAATACAAAACATATGAGGAAAATGCCCAAGCGGCCGATGCTGCTGGGGCGCAAATGGTTACGGTGGCCGTGCGTCGGGTGAACTTGACCGATCGTGAAAAACCGATGCTCGTAGATCATCTTGACCCGAAGCAATATGTCTACCTTCCCAACACGGCCGGATGTTTTACTGCCGATGACGCGATCAGGACGCTCCGTCTCGCGCGGGAGGCTGGGGGGTGGTCGCTCGTAAAGCTGGAAGTGCTTGCCGACCAAAAAACGCTCTACCCGGACATGGAAGAAACCCTGCGGGCTGCGAAACTTCTGATCGCGGACGGTTTTGATGTTATGGTATATTGTTCCGATGATCCGGTTTTTGCGCGCAAGCTGGAAGATGTCGGCTGCTGCGCCATAATGCCCCTTGGATCCTTGATTGGCTCCGGGCTTGGTGTTCAAAACCCCGTGAACATCCGGTTGATCGTTGAGCAGTCAAGTGTCCCGGTGATTGTGGATGCGGGCGTTGGTACCGCTTCTGACGCAGCGGTGGCCATGGAGCTTGGCTGTGACGGTGTCTTGATGAATACAGCGATTGCCGAAGCGAAAGACCCTGTGCTGATGGCATCGGCGATGAAACACGCTGTTATCGCGGGCCGTGAGGCCTATCTTGCCGGCCGAATGCCGAAGAAGCGGTATGCTGATCCGTCGTCGCCATTGGCGGGGCTGATTTAAGTTACCAAGAGAGGGAAGGGACGCCCTCCCGCCGATAACATTTCCGCGCCACACCAAGCATGGGGCGGCGTCGGCTTTTGTCTATTTATCAGCCTTGAGAGCTTCTTTCGCTTTTTTCACAGCTTCGAGAACGCGGTCCGGGGCAAAGCCGGGCACCAGATCAATATGAGATCCATCCGTGGTCGCGATGATAAATCCCGGTGTGCCGTCGACGCCAATCTCGCTGGCAATTGTCCGCTGGCGGTCAACGGCAACTCGAACTGCTTCGCTTTCAGCACTTTCGCGCAGGGCGTCGAGCTCAAGACCATTTTTCTTCGCGATGTCGAGAATTCTGTCTTCAGTCAGGGTGCCTGAAGATCTCATCAAGGCAAAATGGAAATCCAGATATTTTCCCTGATCGCGCGCTGCGAGCGCATAGCGTGCAGCAATTTCTGATTCTCGCTTTAGAATGGGTAATTCTCGAAAAACAACCTTCACGTCTTCGTCGCTTTTCGCCAGATCCCTGACCAGACCGCTGGCACGTTTGCAGAAGCCACAATGATAATCGAAAAACTCAACCACAGCGACACGCGCCTTCTCCGGCGCGCGGCCTGCCGCGAAGGCGTCCTCATCCGATGCAAGATAGACCGCAGCCTCAGACTGTGCCGCTTCCTGGCGGGCCAGCAATAAATCCTCTTCTTGCGCTGCATAGGCGTTAATGGATTCGATCATGACTTCCGGGTTGTCGCGGATATAGGCCTCGACAATTTTCCGAATGTCCTGCGCTTGTGCATCACTGAATTCGGTTGCGACATTCGCGCTTGCATCGCTTTGTGCCGATTGTGCATAGGTCAGGCCCGCGAACGTAAAGGACGCGCCGGCAGCGGCGGCAATGGCCGCAATAACTATTGTTCTATTCTTCATCTGCCCAACCCCACATATTGGCCAACTACTGGTTGGCGAAAGATCGCCTGGATCCGGTTTAGCGTTTCTTGATCCAGATAGCCATGGGCGCGCTTCGCGCTGCACTGCAACGTGCCGCCACAGTAAACAGGCGTCTGGTTCCGGATCGTCAGCGCCGCCCTCTTTTCTTCGCAGCAACATTTTGCGCTGCGGTGAGGATATCAAGGGCCTGGCGGTGTTCTGGAGTGCCGGGCCGCAGGCCTTTCAAGGCGCGCTGGGCAAATTGTGCGGCTTCACCAACCTGTCGGGCATGATATTTCGACTCGGCGGTCGCAAGGTGTGCCAGGGGCAGGTCACCTTTCAGGCCATAGGCGCGGGATAACTCAAACCAGGCGAAGGAATTATCTGGTTCCATAGCCAAGGCAGTTTTCAGTTCCCTGATGGCCTCGTCAACTATGGCAAGGTCTTCTTTGCTCAGGAGCGCGCGGCCAAGGTTGATGCGCAGCAAGGGTTCATCGGGGCTAAGGCGAACAGATTCCCTATGCGGTGGAATGGCGGCATCAATCCGCCCGAATTCAAACAGCATCTGCCCCTTTAGTTCATGGAAAAAGGGGTTGTCCGGGTAGGTGGCCAAAAGAGAATTAATCTCCGTCAGTGCCTTGTCGATATCCGCGGCGCGGTAATAGGCAACCGCTCGCGCATAAAGGGCGGTATCTGATTTGTCCGTTTCCGGATATTGGCGGAAGGTATATTTCGGCTCCTGCATGAAACCATTGATTTTTGCCTGGATCATTTTCAGGCGGTGAATTTCTTCTTCGCTGTCGCGCGTGTTGAAATAAGGGGAGGCTTCAATTTTTGTACGCAGGGCCTCAACGCGTGCGGTCGGTAGCGGGTGCGTTTGCCGGTATGGATTGACCTTCCTGCCACGGACGATCTGTTCACCCATCCGGTCCTGCCATATCTCAATTGCCCCAGCGCCGGATTTTCCGAGTTTTTCCAGGTATCGAATGGATAATTGGTCTGCGGACGCTTCCTGGCTACGACTGTATTTCAGGAAGTTGGCCGTTCCAATCGTTTGACCAAGACCTAGAAGACCAAAGCCAGCTTGCGGCGAACCGGCGGCAATGGCTCCAGCGACGAGCACCAGGCTTAACAGCATTGGCCGCGTCGCCGCCGCAATCGCGTCGTCGGACCGCGCTGTGTGGCCGCCGGCAATGTGCCCGACTTCGTGGGCGATCACAGCTTCGATCTCGTTTGGCGTACTCGCGGACGTCAATAGACCAGTGTGGTAGCCCATATAGCGCCCACCAGCGAATGCGTTAAAAGTTGGATCGCCAATAAGCAGAATCTCAATTCGTGACGGCGGTATACCTGCGGCTTCAAGAATGGGGTGACTATAATCTTCCAGCCATTCTTCAATTTCGGCATCACGCAGTAGCGACTGGGCGTTCGCCGGCGAAACTGTCGCCAGGGCAAGTCCGGCAATCGTACATGCAAGCTGGCGCATATGCCGGCGAAAGACTGGATAGAACCCCATAATCGTTCTCCTCGCGGATGCGCGCCGGATAACCCGCTCATTTACGCAATAGACGCTAAAGCATGCCGACACATGTGGGTGGAATTATGGCAGCGCAATGGGCCAGTTGAAATACCGGTTGATGGGGTCCGGGCCATAATCCCGTCATTATTGGGCACCAAGCTGGAAAAATTATCCACCCAGCGCCCGCTGCCACCAGCCCTTGCGGGTTGGTTTTGCCGGGATTTCTTCGGCCTTAAGGGCTTCTTCTGCAGCGCTATCAGGGCTGTCAACTTCCGGCGCATCGGTGGTTCCATCGGGTGCGACTGGTGCTTCTTGCGACGAAACCTCCTTAGAACTGGGAGCTTCCGAAGCCTCGGTGATTGGACCTGTTACAACCGCGGCTGTGTCCTCGTTTTTCGTTTCAGCGCTTGCGCCGGTGTCGGGCGTTTGCGTGTTGTTGTCTGCCGTCATTTCAGGGGCAGAAACGGTGGTCTCCGCGTCGGTGTTAGCCGATGTTTCGGCGGCGACGTCCTGCTCGCCCCCACGGCGATTACGCCGACCGCCACGCCGTCCGCGGCGCCTGCGCCGGCGTTGTTTTTCGCCTTCCTCATCACTGGCTTCGTCGCCGTCCGCAGTTTTTGTCTCTTCGCCAGCCTGTTCTGGTGGTTGGTCTGTGGCTGCCGTGTCGACTTCCTGCGGGGCGTTACTCTCTGACTGGTCTTCTTCGGACCGGCGGCGACGCTTCCGACGACGGCGCTTACGCCCGCTGGGTTCCTCTTCCTTTTCAGACGCTTCTTTCGAGCCGGTGGCTTGTTCTTCTGCCGCGTCGGCATCCGTCTCACTCAGATCTGCGCGAACGGCAGTTGGTACGGGCGCGGGCGTGCGGCGAGATGCGGATTTTTCAATCGCGTATTGATCCCCGGTCTTTGTTGCGTCCGCTGTTAGCTCAATATTGACGCCATAGTTTTCTTCAATACGGCGCAGCCAATCGCGTTTGAAATTCAAAATGTACATCGCCACATCAATTGACGTTTTGATGTTTAGGGTGCCCGCTTTGCCGTCAATGGCTTCCGATTCAACCGCACGTAAAATGCGCAGTCCCGCCGTCTCGTTGGAGCGTACAACACCCGCGCCATCGCATGTCGGGCAAGCCGTCGTCGTGCCGTCGACAATGCCTGAGCGACGTCGTTGGCGTGACATCTCAAGAAGGCCGAAGGAGGAAATGCGCCCGACCTGGATGCGTGCACGATCCGTTCTCAGCGCCTCTTTGAACTTCTTCTCAACTGCACGGTTATTGCGGTTCTCCTCCATGTCGATGAAGTCGACCACGATCAGGCCGGCAAGGTCGCGTAGCCGGCACTGGCGTGCCAATTCCTTGGCGGCTTCAATATTTGTTTTCAGCGCGGTTTGCTCAATATTGCGTTCGCGCGTCGCCTTGCCTGAGTTTACATCCACAGACACCAAAGCTTCGGTTTGGTTGATGACCAAATAACCGCCAGATTTGAGTCGAACCTCCGGTTTGAACATCGCGTCCAGCTGGGTTTCCACCTTGTTGCGCAGGAATAGTGGCGTGGCGTCCTTGTAGGGTTGTACATTTTTGGCGTGGGACGGCATCAGCATCTTCATGAAGTCTTTTGCTTCACGGTACCCGCCTTCGCCTTCAACCAGCACCTTGTCGATGTCTTTGTCGTAAAGGTCGCGAATTGCCCGTTTGATCAGACTCGCTTCTTCATAGATCAGTGCTGGCGCAATCGACTTCAGGGTGAGTTCGCGGATGGTTTCCCACAGGCGCGTCAGATAATCATAGTCGCGCTTGATCTCTGCCTTGGTGCGTTTGGCGCCTGCAGTTCGGATGATAAGCCCCATGCCTTGGGTGACGTCCAGCCCATCCACGACTTTGCGTAACCTCTTGCGGTCAGACGCATTCGGAATTTTTCGGGAGATGCCACCGCCTCGGGCCGTGTTCGGCATAAGGACGCAATACCGGCCAGCAAGCGACATATATGTCGTCAATGCCGCACCTTTATTGCCGCGTTCTTCCTTGACGACCTGGATCAGCAGAATCTGCCGCCGTTTAATGACCTCTTGAATCTTGTAACCGCGCAGCAGGCGCTGACGATTTCGCCGCGCTTCGCGATAACGCTCCAAAAGTTCACGCCGACTTTCCCGGGCTTCAGGAGTTTCGTCCTCCCCGTCATCGTTCCCGTCATCGTTCCCGTCATCGTCTGCCGCCTCGCCGTCCGCGTCTTCAGCGGCAGCAAGTTTTTCTTCGTCTGGGTCTTCTTCCGGCTCGACAATTTCCTCAACGGCACCGAAGTCGCCTTCCGCTTCGGCATCTAGATCCTCAATGATCTGATCATCGTTTGCACCTGCTGGCGCAATCGGGTCTACGCCGGTATCGACACTGATGGCATTCGCGGTGGTTGTGGTGTCGCCG